>DASTBC010000047.1 GCA_035712245.1 Candidatus Eisenbacteria bacterium | reverse complement strand
GGCAGAGCAGAAGCACCTCGGCCGTCTCGAGGAGCGCCTTGGTCGGGACGCAGCCCCAGTGGAGGCAGGTCCCGCCCGGGTTGGCCTTCTCGATCAGAGCCACCTTCAGCCCGAGCTGTCCGGCGCGGATGGCGGCGACGTACCCCCCCGGACCGGCGCCCAGGATGGCGACGTCGAACCGGGGTCGACTCACGTACGCGGTCCCGCGGCCAGCGCGGCGTTCCGAGCCCTGATGATCGGCTCGAAGAGGTCGATCGGCACCGGAAAGAGCGTCGTCGAGTTGTTCTCGGTCGCGATCTCCGCGAGGGTCTGGAGGTAGCGGAGCTGGAGCGCGATCGGCTCGCGCGCGATCACCGCCGCGGCCTCGGAGAGCTTCTGGCTCGCCTGGAGCTCGCCCTCGGCGTTGATGATCTTCGCGCGGCGCTCGCGCTCGGCCTCGGCCTGGCGCGCGATGGCGCGCTGCATCTCCTGGGGCAGATCGACGTTCTTCACCTCGACCGTGCTCACCTTGATCCCCCAGGGCTCGGTGTGTCCGTCGATCACCCGCTGGAGCTCCTTGTTGATCTTGTCCCGCTGCGCCAGGAGCTCGTCCAGCTCGGACTCGCCGAGCGTGCTCCGGAGCGTCGTCTGCGCGATCTGCGAGGTCGCGTAGAGGTAGTTCTCCACCTCGAGCACCGCGCGGTTCGCGTTCAGCACGCGGAAGTAGATCACCGCGTTCACCTTCACGGTGACGTTGTCGCGCGTGATGACGTCCTGGGGCGGCACGTCCATGGCGACCGTGCGGAGGGGCACCCGCACCATCTTGTCCACGATCGGGATGAGGAAGATCAGGCCCGGACCCTTGGCGCCGATGGCGCGCCCCAGCCGGAACACGACGCCGCGCTCGTACTCCCGGAGCACCTTGATGGCGCTCGAGAGCAGGAGCACGGCCAGGATGATGAGCGTCAGCACCGAGTACGAGAACATCGAGCGTCCCCCCTTAGGCCTTCCGGACCCTGAGGACCAATCCCTCCACCCGGTCCACGACGATCCGCGTTCCCTGCGTGATGGGCTCGTCCGCTTCGGCGGCCCAGTACTCCCCATGGACGAACACCTGGCCCTTCGGGCCCAGGTCCGTGAGGGCCGTTCCCTGCTCGCCGAGGAGTCCCTGCTCCCCGGTCTCGGGTTTCCGCCGCTGGGCGCGCACCGCCGCGCTCACGACGAAGAGGAAGAAGGCGGCCGTGGCCGCCGTGACGGTGACGATCACCGAGAGCGAGATCCGCGCCGCCCCGGTGTCGCCGCCGAGGAGGATGAGCGAGCCGAGGAGGAGCGAGATCACGCCTCCCATGGCGAGGATGCCGTGGCTCTGCACCTTCACCTCGATCGCGAAGAGCACCATCGCGAAGACGACGAGGAAGAGTCCCGTGAGATTCACCGGGAGCGCCTGGAACGCGAGGAACGCGAGGAGGAGGCAGATCCCGCCGACCACGCCCGGCAGGATCGCGCCGGGGCTCGAGAGCTCGAAGAGGAGCCCGTAGAACCCGAGGATGAAGAGGATGTAGGCGACGTTCGGATCGATGATCCGGCCGAGGAGCTTCTGGCGCCACGAGGGCTCGACCTCGATCTGGACGGCGTCCTTCGTGCGGAGCGTCCGCGTGATCCCGGCAACGGTGACGGTGCGGCCGTCGATCTTCTCGAGGAGCTCGGGCAGGGAGCTCACCAGGAGGTCGACCACCTTCTGTTCCACCGCGTCCTCCGCCCCGAGCGAGCTCCCCTCGAGCACGGCCTTCTCGGCCCAGTCCGCGTTCCGCCCGCGCTGCTTCGCGAGCGAGCGGATGTAGCTCACCGCGTCGTTCTTCACCTTGCTCGCCATGTCCTTGGAGACGTCGCCTCCGCCCACGTTGACGGGGGTCGCCGCACCGATCGAGGTGCCCGGAGCCATCGCGGCGACGTGCGCGGCCATCGCGATGAAGGTGCCCGCGCTCGCCGCCCGGCTGCCCGAGGGAGCGACGTAGACCACGACCGGCACCTCGGCGATCAGGATGCTCTTGATGATGTCGCGCATCGAGGTGTCGAGGCCGCCCGGAGTGTCGAGGCGGATCACGAGGGCCTCGCGCTTCGCCTTCTCGGCGCGCTCGATCGCCTCCTCCACGACCTCGGCGGCGATGGGCTGGATCGCGCCCTCGAGGGTGAGGATGTCGACCTGGCGCGCGGAGGCGGAGGCCGCCTTCTCCTGCGCGTGACCGCCCGCGACGAGCACGAAACCCGCTACCAGGAGCGCGCCGACCGCGAGCGCGAGCCGGACCGCACGGCCGTGCCGTGTCACGAGCGGACGGCTCCCTCCACGGCGTCCCGCGTGACCTGGAAGTGCTCCATCGGCGCCGCCGCCGGCACGGCGCAACCCGGTCCGAGGATGAATCGCGTGCCCCCGGAGTCCCGGATCGCGGATCGCGCCTCCTCCCGCACGGCTTCCGCGGGCCCGCGCACGAAGGTCCCCTCGTGATCGAGGCCCGTGAGGAACGTCCGATCCGTGTGGAGCCGGAGCTGCTGCATCGTGGGATTCCCGCGAGAGCGCGAATCCCACGAGATCACCGAGACGGGGTAGTCGAGGTGCTCCTTCACGTACGCGCCCGGGCCGCAGACGTGAACGATGTTGAGCGGGGCGCCCGCGGCGGCGCCGAGAACCTGGAGGTCGTACGGCCTTCCGAACTCCTCCATCATGTCCCGGTGGATGCGCGTGCTGTTCCCCCAGTCCGTGGTCGCGAAGAAGATCCCCGACGCGCCGCGCTCCATGGTGGCGCGGACGAATTCGATGTACGTCTCGGTGATCGCGCGGAGCGCGTCGTGCACGGCCTCGCCGTGCTCGCGAAGGTGCCGGACGAATTCCTCCTCGTCGATGAGGTCGGCGGCGATCGAGATCGGGTTGAAGACCGTCATGACCCAGTCCGTGTCGCCCTGGACGATCGCCGCGATCCGCTCTTCGGCATCGAGCATCTCCCCCAGCACGCCCTGGGTGGCGACGAGCGGCCGGATGCGCGACCAATCCGCCGGGCGCTTGACCGGGCTCTCCACCACCTTCGGCTTGTCGAGCGGCCCCCGGCCCGGCCGCCGCGTCCTCACACCCCAATCTTCGACGTGGTACGAGGCGCGCGGGTTCACCTTGAGGAAGTCCCAGTCGTAGGTTCGCTGGAAGTCCAGCATCGCCTCGGCGAGGTCCTGCGCGTTCCCCTCGCGGTCGTAGAAGTGCCGCCAGCAGGAGACGGGAGGCCGGTCGGTCGGCTCGCCCAGAAGCGTCTTTCGGATTCTCTCTCGTCGTGTCATGGGTTCACGCAAAAGGTTGTGAGTACGTTTGTTGCGAGTGCATTGGCGGGATGCAAGCACTGGATGATACTGCCTGTCCCTGGCTGCGGCAAGCCCGCTCCAGGACGCATCTCACGATACAGAACGAGGATGCGATATAATGGCGTGCCCCTCCGAGCACGACTTCCCGAGTTTCCCACGCGATCCCTCGCACGTGAGGTTAGGGTAAACGTGATTCAACATCTCCGCGCCACCAGCGTCCCCATCGCCTACCTGGTGCTACTCCTCATTGGGCTCGCCGATCCGGTCTCGGCGGAGAGCGCCCGTCCCTTCCATATCGGCGTTCAGGGCGGCGTGCGTCTCTTCGAGGAGGACTTGGATCTGGAGGACGATGTCGCGTTCGGGCTCCGCGTCGGGATGGGAGCGAGCGAACGCTTCTCGGTGCTCCTGGACTTCGTGCAGAGCTCTCCCGCGCGTACGACGACCGGAGCACAGGCGAGCGTCAGCGCGCTGAAGGGGCTGACGCAGGCACGCCTCCTCCTTGGGACGGTCCGGCCCTACCTTCTCGCGGGCCTTGGTGGCGTTCTCTTCAACTTCGACGATACGACCGACACCGCCGTTGGAGCGGTCACGCTGGGAGGCGGAGTCGAGATGAAGCTCGGGACTCGCGCCTCCCTCTACGGCGAGGGGTCGGCGGACCTCTATCGCGCGCGATCCGTCTCGTACTCGCCGGAGGGAGAGATTCTCTCTTCCGGCGACCGCGACACCCGGGCCGCATGGACTGCGCTCGCGGGTCTGCAGGTGGAGTTCTGATGACGAGATCCGTGGTGCTCGTCCTGGCCGTGGTGATGGCGGGAGGAGTCCTGTCGTGCGCCGCGGACATGCCAGTGGCTCCTGAGCTCGTCGGGAAAGGTGTCGTGAATGGCATCGTTCTCGACCGGGACGGCAACCCTCTGGACCAAGTCCGTGTCATCTTCGGCCAGACTCCTGCCACACAGCCCACGCCGTATGTTCAAACGCAGACCAGGGCGGACGGAACGTTCGAGTTGGAGCTGGAAGCCGGTTCGTACAGGGTGCAGCTTTGGCCGCACACCCATCGTGAGTATCCGCAGGCCGATATGTCCTTCACCGTGAAGGCAGGTGAAAGCAGATTCGAGTATCGGTACGCAGGAGTGTTCGTTTCCGGAACCGCCATCGGGCCGGGAGGCGTGGCCATCCCCGGTGTCTTCGTGGCGGCGTACGGTGACAATGGGTATTTCTCCACGTCGGGCCAGAACGGCTCCTATCGGATCCTCCTGGACCCCGGGGAGTACTCGTTCCAAGCCTATGCTGGCTCGGTCCCGCTGAATCTCCCCAGACTGGAGTTCCAAGCGACGGTCTCGCCGCAAGACACGACCATTGATCTCGACTTCTCCGGGCACGAGCTGACCATCGATGTCACCCTGTTCGGCTTACCCCTGCCGGGTGCCTACATTACGGCCTATCGGTCCGGAGTGAGCGCGGCCGCGGAGACCGATGCTCTGGGAACGGCCGTGATCTACCTTCCAACCGGGACCTACGACTTTCGTGTGAACGCGGGCATCACGGGGATCACCGGCCCCGAGCGCCGCGCGGTCGGTGTGGCCGCGAGCGGGCCGATCCATTTCGCGCTGGGCGGGGCACGCTGGACGACGACCGTGCGCCGTGCGGGAGATCAGTCGCCCGTTGCCCTGGCCAACGTCAACGTGATCGAAATCGGTTCCGATCGCCAGGGCTCGACCTCGACCGATCAGACCGGCAGGTTCCAGATGGTCGTCCAGCCCGACGTGCTGCACAGCGTCTGGATTCGTCCGCTCGGATCGAACAACTCCTACCTCGCGAACGGAATCGCCTCGAGCGCCGACTCGACCTTCGATCTCCTGGTCGACATTCCGGCGCCGTAGAGACCGAACCGAGTGCCCGGATCACTCCGCCTCCCTTCGACGTTCGTTGCCGCCCTCGCCCTCGCGGCCACGGTGTCGTGCGGGCTTCTCGTCCCCGATCTCGCCTGGTGCGCGGACGAAGCGGAGACGGAACCACCGCCCGATCGTCCGGTCATCGTGGGCGTGACGATCGGGATCCGGATGTTCCACGAGGAGCTGCAGCTCGGTGACGACTTCTCGTTCGGAGGCCGCGTGGGCGTGGGACTCGGCGATCGGTGGGCGCTGATGATGGACTTCGTGGCGTGCCACCCGAGCCGGCCGGCGACCGCGGTCGCGGCCTATGTGGACGCGCTGCGGATGCTTGCGCGATTCAACCTGCACACGGGGAAGTTCCGCCCCTACATGGTCGGGGGGATCGGTGGAGTGCTGTTCATGTTCCAGGACTCGCCTACGAGCGCCGGCGGCGCCCTGACGCTGGGCGTGGGCGCGGACTACCGTGTCGCTCCACAAACCCGGCTCTATCTGGAAGCCACGACCGACCTCTACTCCCAGCAGCAGTTCACGTACCTGCCCGGCGGAGCAGTCTCCTATCACGGAGATTACGAGACCAAGACCCTGGGAAATGTCGGCGCGGGAATCAGCGTGGAGTTCTGATGGCCGCAAGGGGAGGCGCACACCGTATCGCATGGCTCATTCCGTGTCTCGCGCTGAGCCTCTCCTGCACACGGATACCGACGGCTCCCCCGGTGGCCATCACGATCGAGGGCCGGATCACGGGCCCTACCGGTGCGCCGATCGCCGGAGCCTCCGTTCATTTCTACCCGAGGAGTGATGCGCTGTCGCCGGAGTTCGCGGACTTCACGCACACCGACTCCATGGGCCAGTACACGGCACACATTCTCACCGGTATCTACGAGATTCGAGTCGCTCCCGGGATCGATGGGCTCTTGGAGCATGCGGAACGGGTTACCTTCACACGGCTCTCGAGACGCTACGATTACAGATTTGGCGGTCATCTCGTGAGAGGTTCCATCCGCGACCCGTTAGGGAACACGCTCGACAGCGGACATGTCTCGGCCAGTCTGAAGTACGGCCTGTATCAAACTGCCGGCACCCGCTTCCATGGCGGTGAGTATTCCCTGCTGCTCCCGTCGGGTACCTACGTCCTGCGCGGAGCTTCCTTGGAGCGGTACTCCGGGCTGCCGGTCACGGAAACGGGCGCCTTCTCGATTCGCTCGGACACGACCATTCACATCGACCTTGGCGGGCATCTTGTCGAGGGCACCGTGTTCGATCCGGACGGCGCGCCGATGAACGATGTCCTCATCGAAGCGTACGCACGCACCAGGTTCTTGAGCGCCAGGACGATGGCCGATGGACGCTACCGGCTCTGGGTTCACCCCGACACCTACTGGTTCGAGTTCGCCCCGGACGACAGGAACTTCTCCTACATCGCGCCGAGGGTGGTGGGGCCGCTGCAGGTGACCGCTCCACGCACGCTCGACCAGAGCCTTGCGGGGTTGGAGTGGACGGGGACCGTTTCCTGGCGGTCGACGGGGGCACCGGTCGCGGACGTCTTCGTGGGAGTGTGGAGCGACACGCGGCCGGGGTCCTCGCGTGCCGCAACGGTCCGCACGGACCCTCAGGGGGCGTTCCGGTTCGTGGTCCAGCCTGAGCTGACCTACAGCCTGGCGACGCTGTACGATGGCGCGGCCTCGGTGAGACTCGATGGGCTCGTGTCCAGAACCGACACGACGTTCTCGATTCTCCTGGACCAGGCTCCCTGGCCCTGACACCAGACGGCTACGCCAGCCCCTCCGGCGGCGCGAGGTATCCCCTCGCCGGGATCGTCTGCCCCGTGACGCGCGCGTAGAACTCCTCGTACTTCGGCACGATCTTGCTCGCCTCGTAGTGATCCACGGCGACGCGACGCGATTCCTTCGCCATCGAGTCATGGAGCTTCGCGTCCGTGAGCATCTCGATGGCGCGGCGGGACATGCCCGCGACGTCCCCGACGGGGAGCAGGTAGCCGGTCTTCCCGTCCCGGATCAGCTCGGGGAGGCCTTCCGCGGTCGTTCCGATCACCGGCATGCCGGTCGACATCGCCTCGAGCGCCGCGAGGCCGAAGCTCTCGTTCGCGCTCGGCAGGAGGAAGAGGTCGCCGCACTGGAGCACCTCTTCGGGCGCGTCCAGCTGGCCCAGGTACTTCACGTGCCGCTCCACGCCCAGCTCCACCGCGATCTCGCGCGTGCGGGCGCGCTCGGGACCGTCCCCGACCATCAGGAGCACGCTCGGCACCTCGCGCCGCACCGCGGCGAGAACGCGCACGGCGTCCTCGGCCCGCTTGCTGGTGCGGAAGTTCGAGATGTGGATCAGGATCCGCTCCCCCTTCTTCGCGAACTGCGTCTTGGCGCAGCCCTCGCCGCCGTTCCGGGGTGCGTACCGCATCGTGTCGATGAAGTTCGGGATCACCTGGATCGCGCGCTGGGGGCGGAACACCTCGATCGTCTTCTTGCGGAGATACTCCGACACGGCCGTGACGCCGTCGCTCTGATCGATGCCGAACCGGGTCATGGTCCGGAACGAAGGATCGGAGCCCACGAGCGTGATGTCCGTGCCGTGGAGGGTCGTCACCACGCGGAGCTTCGTCGACGCGGCGACCTGCCGGCCGAGGTACGCGCACACCGCGTGCGGCACGGCGTAGTGCGCGTGGAGCACGTCGAGTCCTTCCTCGTCCGCGACCTCCGCCATCTTCGCCGCGAGCGCGAGCGTGTAGGGCGGGTACTGGAAGAGCGGGTACGAGCTCACCTGCACCTCGTGGAAGAACACGTTCCCCTGGTACGGCTTGAGGCGGAACGGGACCGAGTACGAGATGAAGTGGACCTCGTGTCCGCGGCGCGCGAGCTCGATCCCCAGCTCGGTCGCGACGACTCCGGAGCCTCCGTGGGTGGGATAGCAGGAGATGCCGATCTTCATGCGCCTTCGCCTCCGAGCGGAACGAGGGTGTGGGAGCCCGGCGCTCCCAGGCGTTCGGTCAGCCGGGTGATGAGCCACGGGCCGTGCCGCGCCGCGAACCCGAGGGGAGAGCAGACGCGTTCTTGAAGGGATCCGTGCGGGAAGAGGCTCTCCCGCGCCCTCCGGATCTTCGTCACGGACTCCTCCTGCCGGCGCTTCCACACCGAGAGGAGCTTCTTCTCGAGCGTCTCGATCTCGCGTTCGAGCCGCGTCTCGGCATTCGTGACGGCGGGCCGGAGCGAGGGATCGAAGGACGCGACCTTCTCCTCGACCCGCCGGAAGCTCTGCCGCCACGCCTCGCGCTCGCGGGCGAACACGTCCTGGAAGTCCTCGGGGAGAAGCGCCTTCATCGCGTCCCGGACCACGATCTCCGGATCCCCCGCGAGCGTCTCCCAGCCAATCCCGAACTTCGAGAGCGTGCGCTCCACCTTGGGCTCGAGGAGCGTCGCGCCGGAGCGGGGCGCGATCGCGGGCGGGCTCATCCCGAACGCGTCGTAGACCGGGAAGACCTGCGCCCAGTACGCCACCTCCGCCGGACCGCCCACGTACGCGGCCGTGGGAAGGAGATGGTCCTGGACGATCGGCCGCAGCAGGACGCCCGGGCTCGCGTCCTCGGGACGCCCCCGCACTGCCTTCAGGAGCCGGTCCGCGCTCCACGAGTCCCCCGTGCCCGTGAGGCGAAGAGCCCCGTCCTCGACGCGGATCGCCTGGCGTCCGTCCTCGCCGTGCCAGAAGAGGTTCATCTCGTTTCCCTCCCGCGCGATCTGCGCGTGGTATCCGCGGCCGGCGAGATCCTCGCCCCGGGCGCGCGCCGCCCGGGCGGTCTCGCCGCGAAGCTCGATCTCGCGCTCGAACACCGGGAGCGCGAGCGCCTTGGCCGCGGGATCCGAGGGATCGAAGACGAGCGCGCCGAGGGGAGTCACGAATCCCGCCATGAAGCGCGCGAAGGACTC
>DASTBC010000046.1 GCA_035712245.1 Candidatus Eisenbacteria bacterium | reverse complement strand
GTCGCGCGGTCCGACGTCGCCGCCAGCTCGGTGATGCTGAGGCCCGACGTGTTGGTCGCGAGGATCGCCTCGCGCGGGATGATCGGCGCGAGCTTCGCGTAGAGCTCGGCCTTGAGCGCGACGGATTCGGGAACGGCCTCGATCACGAGATCCGATCCCTTCGCCTCGTCGAGCGCCTCGGACCACGAGAGGCGCTTCATCGCGGCGTCGGCATCGGGCGCCTGGATCTCGCCCTTCTCGCGGGCACGCTCCAGGATCTTCGAAAGCTCCGTCCGCGCCGACTCGATCGCGCGGGCGCTCGGCTCGATCACCCGAGTCTCGTACCCGGCCCGCGCGGACGCGAGCGCGATGCCGCGCCCCATGATGCCGGCGCCGACCACGGTGAGAACCCGGACCTGGGTTCCGGCCATCCGATCCTCCTCCTCTACTACTTGTGGGCCAGTCGCGTTCAAGGGGCGCGTAGGGTACCATGAGCGGAATGATCCGGGCGGCCATTCGCGGGTGTCTGGCGGTGCTTCTCCTGTCGGCGCATATGCCGACTCTCGCGCCTTCCGGGCCGTCGGGCGCATCCGAGAAGCCTTCTCGAGAAGCCTGCTGCGCCCCCAAGGCCTGTTGCACCGTGGACCATCGGTGCGCCGGCGGGGGCGCGTGCGCGGCCGTCGCGGCTTCCGGGGGCGCCGTCAGCCGGTCCGTTCCGATTCTCCGCGCGGGGAGCTGCCATCCCGAGGCGGCCCACGTCGGACCGGCCCCCTCGCTCGATCCGGTCGTCTTCACCGCACATCGGGATCCTCTGGGTGGCTCTCTCCCTTGCCGCTCGAACTCGCTTGAAGTTCCGGCCGCTCCGTCCCGGTTCTCCACCCCCCAGGTACCGCCTCCTCGCGCCTGACGGCCGGCGTCCGTTTCCGCACCTTCTCGACCGTCGTTTCCCACCGCGCCTTGGAGGCACGACATGCTTCGCTGTTTCCTGTTTCTTGCCGTCGCTCTCGCGACGATCGCCGGAAGTCCCGGGCCCGTCTTCGCGAGCTGCGGTGCCGAGAGCTGTCCCATCGACCACGCGAGCCGCTGGAGCGAGAAGCCTTTCACGTTCGAGCTCTCGTACCAATATCTGGATCAGGATCAGCCGCGCGCCGGCATGGATGACACGGAAGTCGGCTCCATTCCGCGCCATCACGACGAGGTCCGGACCCTGAGCCGGATCACGACGGCGCGAGCCGGCTACCAGAGGGGTTCATGGTCTCTCGGAGCCACGCTTCCGTTCGTGGATCGCTATCATGCCCACATCCACGACCATGCCGGCGAGAGGACCCTCGACGAGTGGAACTACAGCGGTCTCGGCGATCTGGAACTGGCCGCGCTTCGCACCTTTCAAATCCCGGATTTCCTTCCGACCGGCAAATCGCGCTATTTCGTTTCCGCCGGGGTCAAGATGCCCACCGGTGACACGAGCGTGCCGAACGAGGCAGGGGATCAGCCCGAGCCGGCGGCCCGTCCAGGTACGGGGTCCTGGGACCTGACGGCAGGATTCGGCTGGGAGTGGTTCGGCCCCCTCGACGACGAGCGGGCCGTGCCCGTGCGGTTCAGCGTCACCGGCCGTTGGAACGGTTACGGAACGGAGAACTACCGTATCGGCCCCGAGATCCAGGCCCATCTCGCGACCGACGTTCCCGTGTCCTCACGTCTCGCGCTCCTGGGCCAGGCGAATTTCCGGGTACGGGGAAAGGACGATGTGGCGGAGAGCGGCGTCGAGGAGGATGATACCGGGGGCACGGTGCTCTATCTCTCTCCGGGGGCGCGCTTCGCGATCACGCCTCGAGCATCGATCTACGGTCTCGTGCAGCTTCCCGCGTACCAGCGGGTGAACGGGATCCAGGTGGTATCGGAAGCGAACCTCTACGTGGGGGTGACGGGAGGGCTCTGATGATTCTGGTGACGGGTGCGACCGGGAAGACGGGGAGGGAGCTGGTCCGCCTCCTCACGACGAGCGGGGCGCGCTTTCGGGTGTTGGCTCGTAACGCGGACAAGGCGCGAGACCGTCTGGGGGCCGGCGTGGAGATCGTGACCGGCGACCTGGGGCGTCCCGAATCCCTGGAGCCCGCGATGCGGGGCATCGAGCGGGTCTTCCTCCTTTCGTCACCGGATCCCGGCTCTCCGGCGCTCCAGAGGAACGCGATCGAGGCGGCGAAGAAGGCCGGCGTCTCGTACCTCGTCAAGATGTCCGCCGTGGATGCCTCCACCACCTCGAAGTCGCGGTTCCTTCGTCTCCACGGAGAGATGGACGAGGCGCTGGAGAAGTGCGGTCTGACCTACACGCGCCTCCGTCCTCATTCGTTCATGCAGAACACGCTCGAATTCGCCCCGACGATCTCCACGCAGGGGGTGTTCTACACCCCCCCCTCCGCGGCGGTCCCGGTCGTGGACGTTCGGGACATCGCCGCGGTGGCGTGCTCGGTGCTACTGGAGAACGGCCACG
>DASTBC010000045.1 GCA_035712245.1 Candidatus Eisenbacteria bacterium | reverse complement strand
CCGATCCCGCTCGCGGGCGTGCCGCACCACTCCGTCGAGGGCTACCTCAAGAAGCTCGTGCAGGAGGGCTACTCCGTCGCGATCGCGGAGCAGATGGAGCCTCCGGGCGGCGTGACCAAGGGGATCATGGACCGGCAGGTGATCGAGGTGGTCACCCCGGGCACCGTCACGAGGCCCGGGCTCCTCGATACGTTCGAGAGCAACTACATCGTGGCGGTGCTGCCCGGACCGGAGCGCACCGGCGTCGCCGTGGCGGAGGTGTCGACCGGCGAGTTCCGCGTGGGGGAGGTCTCGGCCGACGCGCTCGAGGGCCTCGCGATCGAGTTCCCCGCGCGGGAGGTGCTCCTCCCGGAGGCCGAGCGCGCCGCGAGGAACGCGCTCCTTCAAGGATCGGCCGCCGCGCCCGCGGGACGTGACGGCGCTTCGAACGGCGGCGTCCCGTTCCACGCGCCTCGCGTCACGCGCTGGGAGGCCGCGCGGTTCGATCCGGCGAGCGGCCGGACGGCGCTCGAGCGCCGCTTCCAGGTGAGGAGCCTCGACTCCTTCGGGCTCGGCGTCGTGCGGGAAGGGTACGGCGCCGCGGGCGCGCTCCTCGACTACCTCCGCTCGCTGAAGAAGTCCGACCTTCCGCAGATCCGCGAGGCGAGGCCGCTGCGCGCCGGGCGTCCGCTCGTCGTCGACGACGTGACGCTGCGAAATCTCGAAGTCCTGACGTCGGAGGCGGGTCCGGAGCACACGCTCCTCGCGCTCCTCGACCGGACCGAGACCTCGATGGGAGCGCGCGCGCTGCGCTCGCTCCTCCGAGCGCCGGCGTCGGAGCGGGAGGTGCTCGAGCCGCGGCTCGATCGCACGCAGTGCTTCGCCGCCTCGGCGCCGCTCCGGACCGAGATGCGCGACCGGCTGCACCGCTTCCCCGATCTCGAGCGCTGTCTCGGTCTGATCGGCTCGGGACGCGCGACCCCGCGCGACCTGGGCTCGCTGCGGGACGCGCTCCGGCGCCTTCCGGCGGTCCGCCTCACGCTGGAGGCGCGAGCGGACGAGGTGCTCGCCGCGTGGCGACGCGCGCTCCCCGATCTCTCCGCGCTCTCGACCGCGCTGGAGGAGGCGCTCGCCGAGGAGCTCCCGCAGCAGGCGACCCAGGGAGGCATCATTCGCGCGGGCTACGATGCCGAGCTGGACCGGCTTCGCGGCGAGGCGTCGGACGTGCGCGAGCGCGTGCTCGCGCTCGAGGCGAGGGAGCGGGAGCGCACGGGGATCTCGAACCTGCGCGTCCTCTATCACCGCGTCTTCGGGTATCTGATCGAGGTCACGAAGTCCCAGCTCCCGCGCGTGCCCGAGGACTACCTGCGGCGGCAGACACTCGCGGGCGCGGAGCGGTTCGTGACGCCGGAGCTCTCCCACATGGAGGAGCGGATCGAGGCGGCGAGCGTGGAGAGCCACCGGCTCGAGACGGCGCACTTCCAGAGGCTCCGCGATCTCGCGCTCCAGGCGATGGACGATCTCCACGCCGCCGCGCGCGTGATCGCCGAGATCGATCTCTTCCTGGCCCTCGGTGACGTGGCGTCGCGCGAGCGCTGGGTGAGGCCCACGCTCACGGAGGACGGGACGCTCCGCCTGAAGCGCGCGCGCCATCCGATGGTCGAGCGGTCGATTCCCCCGGGGAGCTTCCAGCCCAACGACTGCTCGCTGGACACGGGCGCCGAGCAGATCTGGCTCATCACCGGGCCGAACATGGGAGGGAAGTCCACGTTCCTGCGCCAGGTCGGTCTCTGCGTGTACCTCGCGCAGATCGGATCCTTCGTTCCCGCCGAGTCCGCCACGGTGGGGCTCGCGGACCGAATCTTCACGCGCGTCGGCGCGTCGGACCAGATCGCGCGGGGCGCGTCGACCTTCTTCGTGGAGATGCGGGAGACCGCGACGATCCTGCGCCAGGCGACCGACCGGAGCGTGGTCCTCCTGGACGAGGTCGGGCGCGGCACGAGCACGTACGACGGGCTGAGCCTCGCCTGGGCCGTGACGGAGGCGCTCCACGAAGGAGCCCGGGGGCGCCCGAGGACCCTGTTCGCCACGCACTACCACGAGCTCACGGAGCTCGAGGACCGGCTGCCGAGGCTCCGGAACCGCACGGTGCGGGTGGCCGAGGAGCGCGGGGAAATCGTGTTTCTGCATCAGATCGGGCCCGGACGTGCCGATCGATCGTACGGCATTCACGTGGCCCAGCTCGCGGGGGTTCCGGAGGAGGTGCTGCGGCGCGCCCGGGAGCTGCTCCGGAAGCTCGAGGACGGACGCTCCCGGCCCGATCGGGAGCTCGAAGCCGGTGCGGGGGATCGGGGCGCGGCATCCAAGATCGAGAGGGGCGTGACGGCCGAGGAGCGGAGCGCGCTCCTCCAGAAGCTCGCGGCGATGCCCGTCGAGACCCTGACGCCCCTGGATGCCTTGAACGAGCTGTCGCGACTGCGGGACGAGGCGAGGGGATCGGTGTAATACGAAGCTGGATCGAGGGCGTCGGGCCCCCGGATCCTGTTCGAAAACGAGACGAGATCCAGGTTCATTGACGAGTCTGCCCAGGGCTCGTATTCTCCGAGGGGTCATGCGGCTTATCTATAAACTTGTCTTCATGTTGGGGCTCATGGCAGCCCTGATTTCTCATGCTCCCGATCCCGCCGTTGCCTCGCGCCCGCCGGTGCCGGACTCGTTTCCGGTCGACTCCGTACGGGCCGGCATGACCGGGGTGGGGCTCAGCGTCTTCGAGGGGACCCGGGTCGACTCGTTCGGCGTGACGATCCTCGGTGTCCTCCGCGGATACCGCCCGGGCGCCACGCTCATCCTCTCCCGGATGCACGGCTCGTTCCTCGAGCGGACGGGCGTCATCGCCGGAATGAGCGGAAGCCCCGTCTACATCAACGGCCGCCTGCTCGGAGCGATCGCCTACACGTGGGCCTTCACGAAGGACCCGGTGGGAGGCATCACGCCGATCGGAGAGATGCTCGATCTCCTGCCGAGCGAGCCGGTCGCGGCCGAGGTGGAGGACCGGCTGGGAGCGGCCGATCCCGCGCCGCGCGACGAGTCGTCCCCTCCGCCGGCGGGCCTCTACGATCCGACGGGCGCGCGCCCCATCGCGACCCCGCTCGTGCTCTCGGGCTTCACGGCCGACGCGATCCGCTTCATGAAGCCCTGGATGGAGGAGCGCGGATTCGTCGCCAGTCCCGGCGGCGGAACGGTCCCCGGCATCGCGTGCGACGAGATCGTGCCGGGCTCGGCGGTGGCCGTGCAGCTCGTCCGGGGCGACTGGTCGGCCGCCGCGGTCGGCACGGTCACCTACCGTGACGAGAACAAGATCCTCGCGTTCGGGCATCCGTTCGTCGCGATGGGCTGGGTGCGCTTCCCGCTCACCGCGGCCACCATCCACACCGTCTTCGCGAGCCAGCAGATCTCCTCCAAGATCGGATCGCCGAGCACGCCCTGCGGCACCCTCGTCGTGGACCGGAGCACCGGCGTCTACGCGGAGATCGGGGCGCAGCCCTCGATGATTCCCGTGCGCGTCGACATCACCGGCACGGGAAAGCGCTCGAAGCGGTACCGGTTCGAGGTCGCTCGGAGCCGGTTCCTCACGCCGGGCCTCATTGGCTCCACGGTGGTCAACTCGATCTCCGAGGCGCTGAACGACGTCGGGTTCGCGACGCTGCGCTACGACCTCACGTACCACATGAACGGCGGGTCCGCGGTGCTCCGCAAGGGCAACGCGCTCCTCACGCAGTCTCCGGTCTCCGGCGTCGGGGAGCAGGTCACCCAGTCGCTCCAGCTCCTCCTGAGCGACCATCTGAAGCCGACCACCCTGGACTCCGCTTCGATCTCCGTGCACGCCACGACCGGGCTCGAGGCCGCGCGCATCAGCGAGGTGCGCGTCCGGCCCGCGATGGCCGCGCCGGGAGATTCGATCGAGGTGGAGGTCACGCTCCGCCGCGGCGCGAGCGGCGCCGAGACGCGCCGGGTACGGCTCCAGGTCCCGCCGCAGACCCCGGAAGGAGAGCTCACCGTCCGCGTGTGTGACGGCGAGGAGACCGACCGCTGGGACCGCGAGCGCGCGCCGGAGCGATACAAGCCGGAGACGTTCGACGAGGTCGTGCGGTTGATGGAAGAAGAGCGGCGGCTCGACCGTCTGTACGTGCAGCTCTATCGCGCGGCGGGCGGAGCCTCGGTCCGCGGGGACGAGATCTCGCACGCGCCCCCGTCGGTCCTCGGAGTGCTCGGCTCCGACCGCAAGTCCGGCGTCGTGGCTCCCACGAAGGGCGCAACCCTCGCCGAGCGGTCGATCGCGACGGAGTTCGTGACGCGCGGATGCGAGTCCGCGAAGCTGGACGTGGTGCCGGACCGTCTCCGGTGACCGCCTCCGCCTTCCCATGGAAAGGAGTCCTGTCCTGATTCGTCGATGGCTCACACCTGTGCTGACCGGCGCCATGCTCCTGCTCCACGCCTCCGGAGCGCTCGCGGTGAAGACCACCTTCTGGAAGGTGGACGACGTGCGAGGCTTCCTGGACGGGGAGAACGTGAACGGTGTCACGCTCGAGAGCGACGGCTATCTCACGCTGGGCATGGCGTGGGACTCGGTCGCGACGCGGCTCGAAGGAGTCTCCTACATCTGGTGCGTCGCGCGGGACTCGAAGGGGCGGGTTTACTTCGGGACGGGCGACAACGGCCGGATCTATCGCTGGACCCGGGACGGCGGCGCGAAGGTCCTCTGGGAGACGGGGGCGTCGGAGATCACCTCCATCGCGGTCGACGCCCAGGACAACGTCTACGCGGGATCCTCTCCGGGCGGCACCGTGTTCCGGATCGGGGCCGCGAAGGGCGACACGGCGCGCTACTACGAAACCGGTGAGGAGTCCATCTGGACGCTCCTACCGTCGAAGGACGGCTCGCTCTACGCGGGCACCGGCCCGAAGGGACGCGTCTACAAGATCACGGGCCCGAAGAAGGGCGCGATCCACGCGGAGACGAAGGACCTGAACGTCCTCGCGCTCGCCGAGACGAAGGACGGAGCGATCCTCGCCGGTACGGCCTCGAAGGGCCTCCTCGTGCGCGTGGAGCGGGACGGCTCGATGCGCGTCCTCTACGACGCCGACGCGGACGAGCTCCGTGCCATCGCGGTGCTCCCCGACGGGTCGATCGTCGTCGGGACGAACCGCCAGGCCCAGCCCCGGAGCGGCGACTCCGGCGGCGCCGGCTCGGGAGTCGGAAGTCCCTACGCGATCGAGGTGACGCCGCGCGACGGCGGCAAGTGCGGCGTGTTCCTCGTCCAGCCGGACGGAAGCGCGCGGCTCCTCTACGCGCCTCCGACGGAGTTCGTCTACGCCGTCGTTCCGAACGACGACAAGTCCGTGCTCGTGGCGACCGGCGAGTCCGCCGCGCTCTTCCGCGTGGGCGTGGACAAGAAGTACGCGCTCCTCGGGGTTCCCGACGAGAAGCAGATCCTCTCGATCGCGCGCGGAGGGAACCAGATCTTCCTCGGCACGGGAAACGACGCCGTGCTCTACGCGCTCACCGCTCCCGCCCGCGAGGGCACGTACACGTCGCAGCCCTACGACCTCCGCTCGGTCGCCTCGTGGGGCCGCGTGCTCGCGGGGATCTCCGGGTCGGGAGACGTGGCCTGGTCCACGCGGAGCGGCCTCTCGGAGGAGCCCGACGAGGGGTGGAGTCCGTGGTCCAAGGAGAGCCCGCTTCGCGAGAGCGCGCTCATCGCGAGCCCGCCCTCGCGATTCCTCCAGTACCGCCTGCGTCTCAGGCGGGGAGGCAGCGCCTCGCCGGTCGTGTCCTGGGTCGAGGTGGCGTACATGCAGCGGAATCTGCCTCCCGAGGTGGGCCAGATCCAGGTGCACGGTCCGGACAATCCCTACATGGAGGGCGGGCCCGAGTACCGGCCGCCCCAGATCTCGCAGAGCTTCCCGAGCGGTCTGAAGGTCGAGTACAACATGCCTCGCGTGGGCCCGAGGCCGGTCTCCGACGCGAGCGCCGCCTGGGCGCGCGGCATCCGCACGGTCGCCTGGGAAGCGCTCGACCCGAACGGCGACGGGCTCCGCTACAAGATCTCGATCAAGGCGGACGACGAGAACGAGTGGCACAAGCTCGTCGACGACCACCCCGAGCGCGTCTACAGCTTCGACTCGGAGTCCTATCCCAACGGAGAGTACCGGGTCCGCGTGGAGGCCTCCGACCGGCCGGACAACCCCCCGGACGTCGCGCTCACGACCGAGCGTCTGGGGAGCCCGTTTCAGATCGACAACGTGCCGCCCCGGGTCGAGAATCTCAAACACTCTTCCAGCCCCTCGCGCGGCGGAAAGAGCTCGCTCACGGTGAACGGGACGGCGGTGGACGTCGACACGCGCATCACGAGCGTCGAGTACTCGGTGGACGGCGGGAGCTGGGTCGAGATCTTTCCCGAGGACGGGATGTACGACGAGCGGGAAGAGGCGTTCCGGTTCGAGGTGAAGGACCTCGGGCCCGGCGAACACCGGGTCACGGTGCGCGCGTCGGATCTCGAGCGAAACGTCGCCGTAGGCAAGATCCTTTCGGTCACACGCTGATTCGCCCCCGCCGCGAGGCGGGATTCGTCCGGACTCGGACCCGAGCAGGGTGAGGGGTGGCATGAGGCTCGCGTTTCTCGACCTGCCCGACGATCGCGTGGATCTCATTTCCCTCGCGCGCCGGACCGCGGGGGTGGAGATCGTGCTCGTCGCGCATCCCGATCCCGGTGCGCTCGCGCTCCGCATGGCCGAGGTGCTCCAGATCCCGCGCTCCACGGAGCCGCTCGATCTCCTTCCTCTGAAGCCCGACCGTGTCGCCCTCCCGTCGCTCGAGACCCCGAGCGCGGAGGCGCTCGCGCGCGCGGGGATCTCCGGCCGGATCTTCACCACGCTGGACGATCTCGCGGACACGCTCCACCAGGAGGACGGCTACCTGAACGTGGGCGCGCACGCCGATCCCGAGGTCCATTCCGCTTCCGCGGGCAACGGGGCGCCGGAGCCTGCTGGGGCCGAGCCGGAGCGGCCCAAGGGAAACGGGAACGGAACGGGCGTTCCGGCCGCGGACACGCAGGACCTCGATCTCTGGGAAGTGCAGTTCGACACGGCCGTGGGCCGTCTGGACCGGATCCGTGAGGCGCTGGACCTCACGGAGGACCGGCGCCGGCTCCTCCACGAGGTGCTCTCGCTGGCGGTGGAGCAGACGGCTTCCGATGCGGGCTCGATCATGCTCCTCGATCCGACGGCGGGCGAGCTGCGCATCGCGGTGGCCGAGGGGCTCTCGGCCGACACCGTGCGGACCACCCGGCAGAAGCTCGGGGAGGGAATCGCGGGAACGGTCGCGCGGGACGGGACGCCGCTCGTGATCCAGGAGGGGAGCGCCGAGGCAGGCGCGACCGCGTCCGGTGCCGCCGAAGAACGCGACCGGCCGCGCATCCGGGCCGCCATGTGCGCCCCCGTGATCGCGGAGAATCGCGTGCTCGGCGTGATCAACGTGTCCACGGACCGGCGGGACCGAACGTACGAAGGAAACGACCTCGACCGCCTCGTGACCGTGGCCGCTCGTGTCGCCGAGATCCTGGACCGCGTCTCCGATCTCGAGCGCCGCGACGCGGACGCGGCGGAGTTCCGCGGTCGCCGCGCGCTGGACGAGGTGATGGGCCGCGAGGATCTCGCGCGGGACCGCAGGCTGGAGCTCGCGGCCGCCGCGCTCGCCTCGCTCTTCGAGGCGAAGGCCGCGCGCCTCCACCTCGTTGACCCCGAGGACCCGTCGCGCTTCCGCACGCTGGGATCGAGTCCCGGCGAGGCGACCGCGTTCCTGCCGCTCGGACCGGGGCTCCTCGCCTCGGCGTACGAGAGCGGCGAGCCCGTGTACCTCGCGTCGCGCCTTCGCGGCGCGGGCATGGGCGGCGGCGCCCCGGCCGGCGCCGGGTCCGCCTCGTCGCTCAACCTCCTCCTCGTTCCGTTCACCGGAGCGAAGCGCGCGGGAGTCCTCGCCCTCGAGTGCCTCGCGAGGCCCGCGCACGACCTCGAGGCCCAGACCCGGCTCGTGGCACGGCTCGCGAAGTACCTCGCCCAGCTCCTCGAGCGGAGCCGCGAGGCGAGCGCGGCGCGCCAGGGCGTGCTCCTCGCGCAGCTCGCCGAGATCGCGCCGAGGCTCATGGTCCCCCACGCCGTGGAAACGCTCCTCACCGAGGTCGTCTCCGCGCTGCGCGCGCTCTTTCCGAGGGGTCTCGTCTCGATCCGTCTGCGCTCGGTATCGGACGAGGTCCTCTCGAGGATCGCCTTCGACGGCGCAGAGAGCGATCGCGAGGCCCTGTGCGGGCTGGACCAGGAGCTCGGGACGCTCGCGATCGGCCACGGCATCGAGTCGTGCTCCGCCGCGGGCGTGGGGGAGGGCGTGCCCGGAGCGGGCGTGCTCGAGTACCTCACGGTCCCGATCCGGAGCGGGGACCGGACGATCGGCGCCCTGGCCACGAGCCGGCCGGCTCGCGTCGGGCAGGATCCGGACGCGGCGCTCGGCCCGGCGGAGCTGGACTCCGCGCGTCGGCTCGCCGTCTACGTGGCCCTGGCCTGGGAGCGGGCGCGCGCTCACGCGGCGGAGCCCAGGCCAACGGAGGATCCGCTCACCGGGCTCCTCGCGGCCGGAGGACTCGAGGCCCGCCTGATGGAGGAGGTGAAGCGGGTCGAGCGCTATCACGACCGCTTCCTCGTCACGCTGCTCTCGATCTCCGGGTACGAGCGGCTGCGCCAGCGCTACGGGCAGGAGTGGGCCGACGACCTCGTGCGGGACTTCGCCGCGCTCCTCGCGCGCAACGTGCGCGAGGTGGACGTGGTGGCGCGCACGGGAGGCGGCGGGTTCGCGATCCTCTCGCCCGAGACCGAGCAGGACGGCGGCGCGCTCCTCAAGCGTCTGGACCATCTCCTCACGTCGCTCGAGATCGTGCGCACGCTCCCCGAGGCCGCCGAGGTGCACCTCCTCGGTCGCCAGGTGACGTATCCCGACGAAGTGCCGACCGGAGGGGAGCTTCTCGCGCTCGTTCGAAGCGCGCACGGCGAATCCTGATCCCAGAAGGCGAACGCTCCTTGCCGCCGAGCGTCGCTCGGGCTATCGTACCCGCATGACGCTCACCGCTCCCGGAGCCACACGCGCCGCTTCGCTCGGCGCGCTCAAGCTCGCCCAGGCTCAGACGCTCCTCCGGGAACACGAGTTCGACGCGTGGCTCACCGTGGTGCGGGAATCCGCGGAGCGCCCGGATCCGAACCTTCGCTTCTTCACCGATCTCGACTTCACCTGGTCGACGTTCTTCCTGGTCACGCCGGCGTGGTCCGCCGCGCTGGTCGCCACGTTCGACGCGCCGGACCTGATCGCGCTCGGGCTCTTCGACGAGGTCGCGACCTACAAGGAAGGGCCGCGCGCGGCGCTCCTCAAGCTTCTGGACCACACGCATCCCACCCGGATCGGAATCAACATGTCCGAGGACGACGCCCTCGCGGACGGGATCACGGCGGGGCTGCGCGCGCAGCTCGAGGGGATGCTCGCCGAGACGGCGTACGCGGGCCGCATCACGAGCGCGGGACCGTTCCTGACCGAGCTCCGCTCGGTGAAGCTCCCCGGGGAGCGCGACCGGGTCCAGCGCGCGGTGGACGAGACCGAAGCCATGTTCGATCGCGTGCGCGATCGCATCCGGATCGGCATGACCGCGCGGGAAGTGGCCGCGCTCTTCCAGGCCGAAGCGGACCAGGCGGGGGCTCGGACGGCGTGGCCGCGGCATCACTGTCCCACCGTCACCGTCGGGGCGCGCGCTCCCGTGGGGCACGTCGGACCCGGCGAGGAGCCGATCGTGCCGGGAAGCCTGGTGCACGTCGATTTCGGGATCGTGCGGGACGGCTATTGCTCGGACCTCCAGCGGCTCTGGTACGTCGCCGCGAAGGGCTCCGCCGAGATTCCGGAGCCGGTGCGCCGCGCCCACGCGGCGATCGTGGAGGGGATCGAGCTCGCCGCGCAGCGGCTCGTGCCGGGGACGCCGGGGTGGGAGGTCGACCGCGACGTCCGCGATCTCCTCGTGAAGCGCGGCTTCCCGGAGTACGCGCACGCGCTGGGCCATCACCTGGGCCGCGCCGTCCACGACGGGGGCGGCGTGCTGGGGCCGCGCTGGGAGCGCTACGGTAGGGAGCCGTACGAGCCCGTGCGCGAGGGCTCGATCTTCACGCTCGAGCCGAGCGTCTACGTTCCGGACCACGGAATGGTCGCCCTCGAGGAGGACGTCGCCGTGACCGAGAAGGGGGGCGTCTTCCTGTCGCGCTTCCCGCGCGAGATTCCGATCCTCCGCCTCGCCTAGCATGCCCCGGATTCACATCCTCGATCCCGGTGTCGTCGCGAAGATCCGCGCGGGCGAGGTGATCGACCGGCCCGCCGCGGTCGTGAAGGAGCTCCTCGAGAACTCGCTCGACGCGGGAAGCCGGCTCGTCGCGATCCACACGGCCTCGAGCCCGGATCGGATGATCCGCGTGCAGGACGACGGCTCCGGGATGAAGCGCGAGGATGCGCTCCTCGCCGTGAAGCGCCACGCCACGAGCAAGCTCACGAATCCCGAGGATCTCGAGACGATCGAGACGCTCGGGTTCCGCGGGGAGGCCCTGGCGTCGGTCGCGGAGGTCTCGCGCCTCACGCTCTCGACGCGAGCGGCGGACGAGTTGACCGGCACGCAGGTCGAGATCCTGGGCGGCACGGTGATCTCCGTGACGGGCGTCGGCCGCGCCGCGGGCACCACGGTGGCCGTCGAGGACCTCTTCTACAACACCCCCGCGCGGCAGCGCTTTCTCAAGTCCCGCGAGGCCGAGTCCCGCGCGGTCGCGCGGATCGTCTGGAGCTACGCGCTCATCACTCCGGAAGTCCACTGGCGCTTCAAGGTCGAGGGCAGGGAGGACACCGAGCTTCCCGCCTCGGCCGATCTCCTCGAGCGATGGCAGGTGCTCTACGGCCGCGGGTCGGGGGAGGGGGCGGCGTGCTTCGGCGAGGAGGTGCACGGGATCCGCGTGCACGGCGTCCTCGGCGCGCCCGAGATGGCGCGCGCGACGCGCGAGCACCAGGTGTTCGCCGTCAACGGTCGCGTCGTCTCGTCTCCCGCGCTCACCGCCGCCGTGCGCCAGGGGTACGGAAACCTCATCCCCGGGGACCGGCATCCGGTCGCGCTCCTCCTGATCGGGATCGATCCCGGGCAGGTGGACGTGAACGTGCATCCGACGAAGCGCGAGGTGCGCTTCCGCGACGAATCCGGTCTCTTCCAGGCCGTGCGGCGGTCGGTGGAGATCGCGATGCGCCGCTACGTGCCGGTGTCGCTGAGCCCCGGGTTCTTCGCCGGCGAGGCCGCGGTTCTGGATCCGGAAGGCGGCGCCGTGTCCGCGGACCTGATGGCGGGCGCGCCGGGGACGATGGATCCGAGCGCGGCGGACGCGGGCGGGAGCGCGAGCGGGCCGGGCACGCCCCGGGCCGTGTGGAGCGGAGGCTCGAGGCCGCCGGGGCCTCCGGGCACGCCGGGGTGGGACGGGATCGAAGCGGCGCATCTGTTCTACGCTCCCGCGGACACCGTGATGGCGACGGCGCCCGGCCGCGAGGCCGTCACCTCGGGGGATGTGCGCCAGTCGCTCACGGAGCACGAGATCCCGATCTGGCAGCTCCACGACCGGTATCTTCTCGCTCCGATCCGCGGCGGGCTCGTGATCGTCGACCAGCACGCGGCGCACGAGCGGATCCTCTACGAGGAGGCGCGCGCGCAGCTCTTCGGCGAGGCGGGAGCGAGCCAGGTGCTGCTCTTTCCCCGCGTGCTCGACCTGACGCCCGCGGAGCTGGAGACGCTCCTCGGCGCCGAGCCGATGATCCGCCGGCTGGGGTACGAGATCGGGCTCTTCGGGGAGAGGCAGGTCGCGGTGCGCGGCGTCCCGGCCGCGCTCACCGAGGAAACCGCGATCGACGCGCTGAAGCGTCTCCTGGCGCGCGAGGACCCGCACGGGGAACCGCTCGAAGGCGAAGCGCCCGAAGAGCGGATCGCGAAGTCCTACGCGTGCCATGCGGCGGTGCGGTCCGGGCAGTCGCTCTCGCCCATCGAACGCCGCGCGCTCTTCGACCGGCTCTTCGCCACGAGTCTCCCGCACGGCGACCCGCATGGACGCGCCACGTACGTGCGAGTGTCGATGGAGGAGCTGGACCGCCGCTTCGGCCGGCGCTGACGGGTCCGTGAGCGTCTCCGGGTCTCGCTCGACGTCCGGATCCGCGCGGCGCCGTCCGATCGTCATTCTGGGTCCCACCGCGGCCGGGAAGAGCGAGATCGCGCTCGATCTCGCGCGGCGCATCGACGCGGAGATCGTGGGCGCGGATTCCCGCCAGATCTACCGGGGCCTCGAGATCGGGACTGCCGCGCCGAGCGAGCGGGACCGTGCCGTCGCGCCGCATCACCTCGCCTCGTTCCTCGCCCCGGATCAGGTCTACAGCGCGGGCCGGTACGCGCGGGACGCGGGGGACGCGCTCGCGGGGATCGCCGCGCGCGAACGGACGGCGGTCGTCGTGGGTGGGTCGGGCCTCTATCTGCGCGCGCTCCTGGAGGGGCTCTTCGAGGGGCCCGAGCGGGACGAGGGGGTGCGCGCCGCGCTCGCCGAGCGGCTCGAGCGCGAGGGGCTCGACGCGCTCCGCGCGGATCTGGGCCGCGTGGATCCCGAAGCGCTCGCGAAGATCTTCCCGGGGGACTCGGTTCGCGTGATCCGCGCGCTCGAGGTCCACGCGCTCACGGGGCGTCCCATCAGCGCGCTCCGGCGCGAGCGGAGACGGAGGGGAGTCTCGGCCTCGCTCTTCGGGATCCGGTGGACGCGGGAGAAGCTCGCGCCCCGGATCGCGTCGCGCATCCGGGATCAGCTCCGGGACGGGTTCCTCGAGCAGGCGCGCGCGCTCGCGGCGGCGGGACTCCGGGAGAACGCGCCGGGTCTTCACACCCTGGGATACCGGGAGCTCCTGGCGCATCTCAGGGGCACGATGCCGCTCGAGGAGGCGGTCGAGACGATCGCGCTCCGGACGCGTCAGCTGGCCAAGCGGCAGGAGACCTGGTTCCGGCGCGTGGAGGGCGTGACGTGGTTCGATCTCGAGTCTCGGGACGAATTCCCGGAAGTCGCGCGCGCGATCGCCGAGCACGCACGTGGACGGCCGGATTCGGCTTGACCGTCGCACCCCCAACCACTAGGCTGCGTCGAAACAGAGACCACGTTCGGGAGCGGGCATAACTCAGTGGTAGAGTGTCAGCTTCCCAAGCTGAAGGTCGCGGGTTCAAATCCCGTTGCCCGCTCCAGTTTCCCTCGCGAACGACCCGCCCGGGCTTCTCGCGCATCCCTTGATCGAATGTCCGGAAGTCTTTAGAATACAACGCCTTTGCTGCGGCCCATCTCGAGGCCGCCGTGTGAACCCGAGCGGAGACGCCTGACCTCGTGATCGGACTCAGCGATCCCTTCACCATTTCCAAGATCGAGCCCGGCGGCCTCGCCGAGCGGCTCGGCCTCGTGCCGGGCGAGCGCCTCCTCGAGATCAACGGGGTGGAGCTCCACGACGAGATCGACTTCGGCGCGCAGATCTCCGAGGAGGAGATCGAGATCCTGGTCCGGGGAACGGACGGGACGGAGCGCGTGGTCGAGGGCGTCCGCGAGTACGGCGTCGCGTTCGGGGCCGAGTTCGAGGCGAGGCAGCCCAAGCGCTGCCACAACAACTGCGTCTTCTGCTTCGTCTACCAGCACCCGAAGGGCGTGCGCCGCGAGCTCCTGATCAAGGACGACGACTACGTCTTCTCGTTCGTGCACGGGAACTTCATCACGCTCACGAACCTCTCGGAGGCCGACTTCCAGCGAATCCTCGACGAGCGGCTCTCGCCCCTCTACGTCTCGGTCCACGCGACCGATCCCGAGGTGCGGGTGCGGCTCATGAAGAATCCGAAGTCGGGGCTCATCCTCCAGCAGATCGACCGCCTCGCCGCCGCGGGAATCGAGATGCACACCCAGCTCGTGATCTGTCCCGGGATCAACGACGGCGCCGTCCTCACGAAGTCGATCGAGGAGCTGGCCGCGCGCCATCCCCACGTGCGGACGATCGCGGTCGTGCCCGTGGGTCTGACGAAGCACCGGGGAAGGCTCCCCCAGCTCCGCACGTTCACGCGCGAGGACGCGCTCGCCGCGCTCGCGGAGGTCGGTCGGCTCGAGCGCGACTATCTGAAGCGGCACAAGACGCGAATCGTGTTCGCGGCCGACGAGATGTACGTCCTCGCCGGTGCCGAGATTCCGGCCGAAAAGGCCTACGAGGGATTCCCGCAGCTCGAGAACGGGATCGGGATGCTGCGGAGCACGATGGACCGCTGGATCCGGGGCGAGGACGACATCCTTCCGCGGAACGGGACGCGCGAGCGGGTGGCGGTGGTCACCGGCACGAGCGCGGCGTCCACGCTGGAGCGTCTCCTCCACGAGCGGCCGCCGGCCGGCGTGGACGCGTCCCTCTGCGTGGTGACGAACGAGTACTTCGGGGACACGGTCACCGTGAGCGGTCTTCTCGTGGGCGAGGACATCGAGCGCGCGCTCCGCGCGCACGGGCCGGCGGATCGCGTGCTCCTCCCCCCGAACTGCCTCAAGGAGCGCGAGATCTTCCTCGACGACCGGACCCGCTCGGACCTCGAGCGGTCGCTCGGCGTTCCCGTCACGATCGGCTTCGACGAGCGGCCCTCGCGGTAGCCCTCCATGCTCCCGATCGTCGCGATCGTCGGCCGCCCCAACGTGGGAAAGTCGACCCTCTTCAACCGGCTCCTCGGCCAGCGCCGCGCGATCGTCGACGAGCTGCCCGGTCTGACGCGCGACCGCCACTACGCCGAGGCCGAGTGGAACGGGCGCAAGTTCCTGCTCGTCGACACCGGAGGGATCGATCCCGGGAGCGCGCATCCCATTCAGCGTCAGATCCTGATCCAGACCGCGGTCGCGCTCGATGAAGCGGACGTGTCGCTCCTCGTGGTGGACGCCACCCAGGGGATCACCGCGCTCGACCGAGAGGTCGCGGACCGCGTGCGCCGGCGCGGCCGGCCGATGCTCCTCATCGTGAACAAGGCCGACTCCGCCGCGCGGGAGGACGATCTCTCGGAGTTCTACACGCTGGGTGTCGGGAGTCCCATGCCGGTCTCCGCGCTTCATGGGCGGAACTCCGGCGATCTGCTCGAGGAGGTGGTCGCGAGGCTCCCGTCCCGCGATCCCGCTCCGGAGAGCGCGGACGCGATCCGGATCGCGGTGCTGGGACGCCCCAACGTGGGGAAGTCGTCTCTCGTGAACCGTCTCCTCGGCTCCGAGCGCATGGTGGTGGACTCGGTGGCGGGAACGACGCGCGACGCGGTCGACACCACGCTGAAGAAGGGCGGCAAGGAATACGTCCTGATCGACACCGCCGGGCTCCGCCGCGAGCGGAAGGTGACGGACCCCGTCGAGTTCTACAGCGTGACGCGCGCGCTCCGGGCCGTGTCGCGCGCCGACATCGTGCTCCTGGTGGTCGACGTCTCGCGGGAGCCCGCGAAGCAGGACGCGAAGCTCGGAGCCCTGGTCGAAGAGCAGCGGAAGGGGATCCTGGTCGTCTTCAACAAGTGGGACCTCGTGGACGACCCCCAGGGCGTGCGCGGGATGATCGAGGAGGAGTTCGTGAGGCTCTATCCCTTCCTGGACTGGGCGCCGCGACTCTACGTTTCGGCGGCCACCGGCTCGGGAGTGGGGAGAATCCTTCCCGCCGTGGCGAAGGTCCACCGGGAGTACACGCGGCAGATCACGACGTCGGAGCTGAACCGGGCCGTCCACTCGATCCTGAACCGCGTCCAGCCCCCGGCCACGGCGTCGGGGAAGCACCTCAAGTTCTACTACGCGGCCCAGACCGGAACCCGGCCGCCCACATTCTCCTTGTTCGTGAACAATCCTCGCTATCGTCAGCCGAATTATGTAAGTTACCTGGAGCGCGGCTTGCGCCGGACGTTCGGGTTCGAGGGCACCCCCATCCTGCTCGAGTGGAAGGGGAGTCACTAGCCCTCATCGCGGTTCGGGAGGGTGCGTCATTCCGCTCCTCGTCTTCGCCTCCGCAGTGATGGGATTCCTACTCGGCTCCATCCCCACGGGGCTCCTCGTCGGCCGCGCCCGGGGCGTGGACATTCGCGCGCACGGAAGCAAGAACATCGGCGCGACGAACGCGTTCCGTGTGCTGGGCGCCCGGTGGGGCGCGCTCGTCTTCGCGCTCGACCTCCTGAAGGGACTCGTGGCGGTGCTCGCCGCGAAGATGCTCGCGGTCGAGGCAGCCCCGCCCGGTCCTACCGACGCGATGCACTTCCTCACGTTCTCCCTCGTGGGAGGCGTGGCGGCGATCCTGGGGCACGTCTTCACCCCGTGGCTCCGGTTCCAGGGTGGCCGGGGTGTCGCGACGAGCCTCGGGGTCTTCCTTGGAATCGTGCCCTGGCCCACGCTCCTCGCCTTCGCCCTCTGGGCGGTTCTCTTCGCGATCTCGAAGCGCGTCTCGGTGGGGTCGATCGGGGCGGCCGTCGCCTATCCCGCTCTCGTCTGGTTTCTCGGGAGCGAAGGCTCCCGCGGCATCGTCACGGCCGTCGCGGCGGCCGTGGCCGCGCTCGTCCTCGTGCGCCACATTCCGAACATCCGGCGTCTCCTGAGCGGCACCGAGCCGCCCACGATCTCGGCGCGTGCGCCGAAGGCGGAGCGCACATGAACGTGGGGGTGATCGGCGGAGGGGGCTGGGGCACCGCGCTCTCGATCGCGCTCGAGAGCCGCGCTCATTCCGTGCGGCTATGGGTTTACGAGCGAGATCTCATGGAAGAGATGACGCGAACCCGGCGAAACGCGCGGTTCCTTCCGGACGTCTCGATCCCGGATCGGATCTCGCTCACCTCGTCGCTGGGAGAGGTCGGACACGGCGCCGACACGCTCCTCTTCGTGACGCCGTCCCACGCCTTGCGGAGCACCGCGGTTCGCCTGCGCGAGGAGGCTCGGGACGCGCTGGACCGGATCGAGTGGGTGACCGTCGCCACGAAGGGCCTCGAGCCGCAGACGCTCTTGCGGATGAGCGAGGTGCTCGCCTCGGTGCTGCCTGCGAGATTGGCGGATCGCATCGTGGTGCTCGTGGGCCCGAGCCACGCGGAGGAGGTGGCGCGCCGGGTGCCGACCTTGATCGTCGCGGCGGCGAGGGACCTCGGCCTGGCCGCGCGCGCGCAGGAGACGTACGGGACCGAGTGGCTCCGGATCTACACGAACGACGATGTGATCGGCGTCGAGATCGGAGTCGCGCTCAAGAACGTGATCGCGATCGCGGCGGGGATCGGAGACGGGCTGGGATTCGGGGACTCGACGAAGGCGGCGCTGATCACGCGCGGGCTCGTCGAGATGAACCGCCTCGCGCGGAAGCTCGGCGCGAAGCCCGAGACGCTTTCCGGACTGGCGGGGATGGGAGATCTCATCGCGACCGCGACGAGCCGTCACAGCCGGAACCGCCGCCTGGGAGAGGCGATCGGCCGCGGCGCGACCCTGGCCGACGCGCTCGCGTCCTCGCCGATGGTGGTCGAGGGCGTCGGCACGGCAGAAGCCGCGCTCGCGCTGGCGCGGAAGCACCAGGTGGAGCTGCCGATCGTGGAGCAGGTGCACGCGATCCTTCACGAGGGGAAGAGCGCTCGCGTGGCCCTGCGCGAGCTACTGAATCGAGATCTGAAGGCCGAAGCAGAACCTTTGTCCAGGAGGTGAAATCGTGAAGTCGCTTCCGACCGGAAGACTCTACTACTCCATCAGCGAAGTCAGCGACCTGGTCGGCGTCAAACCTCACGTGCTCCGGTACTGGGAGACACAGTTCAAGATGCTGCGGCCGAAGAAGGGGCGCGGCGGCGCGCGCATGTACCGGAAGCGCGACGTCGAAACCCTCTTCGAGATCAAGCAGCTCCTCTACGACCAGCGCTTCACCATCGCCGGGGCCCGGCGCCGGATCCTCGACGGGAAGATCGAGGAGCGGGAGCAGATCGAGCTCCCGTTCACGAAGCTGGACCGGGAGGAGATGGTCCGGACGCTGAAGAAGGACATGGAGGGGCTCCTCACGATGCTGCGGGACGAGGCCGTGGCGAAGGGGCGGGGGCGGAAGTAACTCTCGACGAAATGTCCCGGAACCACAAGTAGGACGGCCCCTTGTCCCGATGCCGTCCCGTCGTGTAGCATCCCCACGAATGGCAACGCCCGGCGTCGATTCCTTTCGGTCGGGGCGTAGCGCAGCCCGGTAGCGCACCTCCTTGGGGTGGAGGTGGTCGCAGGTTCAAATCCTGTCGCCCCGACCATTTGAGCTTTGCTGGCGGCGCCCCGAGGGATGCAGGCCTCGGGGCTTCGTCGTTCCTCGGCGGTTCGAACCCGGCCGTTTTGACATAAGATCAACTCGCCCCGGGGCACGTAGAGGGTTCCCTCGACATGCTCCGGAGTATGCTGGACAGGGTCCACTTGGAGTATCGGAGCGGGATGGCGCTTCGGCGCTTCTGGGGGGGTACGTGTCGGATCTGGGCTATGTGATCGCATCCTTCGTCGCACGGACGCTCCCGCGCTCGTGGGCGGACCGGCTCGCCGACACGCTGGGTGATGTCTACTCCTGGACCCACCCGAACCGCTCCCGCGCCATGACGCGACGGCTGCGCCGGCTCTGGACGGGAGACAGGGCGACCCCGCCGCCGACGGCCCGCGAGACGCATCGCGCCTTCGCGCGCGCGGTGGTGGACTTCCTCATCTCCGCTCCTGGAAGCAATGCCACTCCGAAGGTGCGTCTCGACGACGAGGCACGGCAAATCCTCCATGAGGTCCGCGCCTCGGGACGCTCGACCGTCCTCGTGAGCGGGCACTTCGGTCCCTGGGAAGTCGCGCTCCAGTGGCTCGCCAGGGAGCTGGAGACGCCCGTGGACGCGCTCGCGCGTGCGCACCGCTCGCGGCGCGTCGAGCGATTCTTCGCATCACGTCGCGCCGCGTTCGGAGTGGGCACGTTGAGCGAGGGATATCCGGCCCGCACCGCCCTGCGAAGGCTTCGTGCTGGCGGCTGGATCGCGGCACTCGTGGATCGTGGCGCGAGGGCCGCACGATGCCGCGTGACGAGTGTCGGCGTCGGTGACGCGGCCACGCCCGGCTCGGGCGAGACGGAGAGCGGGCAGGACCGCGGGATCGTTCCCGTCGACCGCGCGCCGCTCCTTCTCGCCCGGCGCGCCAGCGCACAGGTCCTCGCCGGCGTCTCCTGGCGCGCCCCCGACGGCGCGGTCGAGATACGATTCCATCCCGCGTTCTCGCTCGAACCCCGGCGCGGTGGCCTTGGGCTCCAGCAAGCCGAGGCGCTCCTCCAGCGATTCTTCGACGCCCACGTGCGAGCCCATCCCACGCAGTGGTTCGACTGGGCGGCCGGTCCGCCCACGGCTCGTGAGGGAGGGGACGCGGCTCGCGGATGAACGTGGTCGCGGTGATCCCCGCCAAGGACGCCCAATCCACCATCGCTTCCGTCGTCACGGCGGTGCGTGACGCCGTGTCCGGCATTCGCGTGGTCGTCGTCGACGACGGTTCGTCGGACGGCACGGCCGATGCGGCCCGTGGCGCGGGCGCGCACGTGGTGCGGCACCCGGTCAACCAGGGGAAGGGGGCCGCGCTCCAGACCGGATTCGACGAGGCGTTGCGCCTCGGCGCGGATCAGGTGCTGGCGATGGACGCCGACGGCCAGCACGATCCGCGCTACGCGCGCGGGCTCCTCGACGCCCTGGAGAGGGCGGACCTTGTGATCGGATCTCGCGAAGGGGACCGCACCGGAATGCCGTGGCTTCGACGGAAGACGAACGACGTCACGACGTGGTGGGTGTCGAAGCTCGCCGGCCGGCGCATTCCGGATTCCCAATCGGGGTATCGCGCCTTTCGCGCGCCGGTGCTCCGCGCCGTGCGCCCGAAGTCCCGCCGCTTCGAGTACGAGTCCGAGTTCCTGATCGGCGCCGCGCGCCAGGGATTCCGCATCGGCGAGGCTCCGATCCCGACCCTCTACAACGCTCCCGGAAGCCACATCCATCCCGTCCGCGACACGATCCGGTTCATCCGGCTCGTGCTCCGGCATCTCGTGTCGTGATCCACATCCTCGTCACGAACGACGACGGGATCCAGGCGGACGGACTGCGGGCGCTCGCCGCGGCTCTCGACCCGCTGGGGACCGTGACCGTCATCGCGCCCGATCGCGAGCAGAGCGCGACGAGCCACGCCCTCACGCTCCACCGGCCCCTTCGCATCCGGAAGATCTCGGAGCGAGAATTGAGTGTCGACGGGACGCCCACCGACTCCGTGCTCCTCGCCGTGCACGGGTTCCTGAAGGAGCGTCCGGCTCTCGTCGTGTCGGGAATCAACCACGGCCCCAACATGGGGAACGACGTTCTCTACTCGGGGACCGTGGCCGGCGCGAGCGAGGGGACGTTCCTCGGGATCCCTTCCGTGGCGATCTCGCTCGCGACCTGGGGAGCGGCCGACTTCGGCCCCGCGGCGCGCGTGGCGCGGAGCCTGATCCGAGGACTCCTCCGGCGCGGGCTCCCGCCGCGCACCTGCCTCAACGTCAACGTCCCCCCGATCCCGTGGGAGGAGATCAAGGGCGTGCGGATCACGCGACTCGGGAAGCGGGTCTACCGGGACGTGATCGTCGAGAAGACCGATCCGCGCGGAAAGCTCTATTATTGGATCGGCGGGGAGGAGCCCACCTGGGAGCACGACGAGACCAGCGACTTCACCGCCGTCGAGCGAGGGTACGTGTCGGTGACACCGCTCTCGTTCGAGCTCACGGACTACAAGGAGATCGTCGACCTCGAGGCCAGTGGAATCTCGATCGATGAATCCGAAGACTGACGACCTTGCCGTCGCCCGGCGGCGCATGGTGGAGCAGCAGCTCCGCGCGCGGGGAATCCACGACCGCCACGTCCTGCGCATCATGGAAGCGATCCCGCGGCACCTGTTCGTGAACGACGCGCTGGTCGCGCGCGCCTACAGCGACCACGCGCTTCCGATCGGCGAGGACCAGACCATCTCGCAGCCCTACATGGTCGCGCTCATGACGCAGGCGCTCGACCTCACCGGCGAGGAGAAGGTGCTGGAGATCGGGACGGGTTCCGGATACCAGACCGCCATCCTGGCGGAGCTGGCGGATCGCGTGTTCACGATCGAGCGGATCCCCACGATCGCCGAGGAAGCGAAGCAGAGGCTCACGACGATGGGGTACTCGAACATCGTCTTCCGCTGCGCCGACGGGACGCTCGGGTGGAGGGAGATGGCCCCGTTCGACCGGGTGCTCGTGACCGCCGGCGCGCCCCACGTTCCCGCCTTCCTCGAGGAGCAGCTCGTCTCGGGCGGCATCGCCGTCGTGCCGGTGGGCGTGCGCGAGAACCAGTCCCTGGTGAAGCTCACACGAACGCCGGAGGGTCTGAGCCAGCGCATCCTCTGCGGATGCACGTTCGTTCCTCTGATCGGGCGCGAGGGCTGGACGAACGGGACCTGACGGCGCGGCGGCGCTCCTCCGATCCGCCGCCCACGACCGTCTCGGGCGCCCGGGCCCCGTTGACCCTTCCGGCACCGGCTGATAGACTGCCCTGCCTGAATTGCATTGGTTCGTCGCTGTTTGCGGTCGAGGTTCGGGGCGTGGCTCAGCCTGGTAGAGCACCTGGTTCGGGACCAGGGGGTCGGAGGTTCAAATCCTCTCGCCCCGACCACTTCACACCGCGTCGATCCGCTCCCCGCGCGTGCCGCGCCGCACGGCCCGCCTCCTGATGGGACCGGACTCGTCGCGGTTCGTGGCGAGGGTGGTGGGGCGGGTGCAGGGAGTCGGGTACCGATACTTCGTCCGATCGCGCGCGGGCGAGCTTCGCCTGGGCGGATCGGTTCAGAACTTGCCGAACGGTTCGGTTCGTGTCGAAGCGGAGGGCCCCAGGGCCGAACTCCTCCGGCTCCTCTCCGATCTTCGCGAGGGACCGCCCGCCGCGGTCGTCGAGCGCGTGGACATCGAGTGGCATCCCCCCCGCGGCACCTCGAACTTCCTCATCCTGGCCGGCTGAGGGCACCCATGGCAGAGCCACCGCGCCGCTTCGTGACCGAGCTGTCCGACGCGCTCCGCCTCGGCATGGAGCAGGGACGCCTCACCGACGAGGATCTCGACCCGCTCCTCCATTCGCCGGACTTCGATCCCGGCGCCTTCGACCTGTTCATCGCCGAGGCCCGTCGCCAGGGAATCCGCATGCCCGAGGAGGCGCGTACCGAGGAGGTCGCCGCCGTCGAGGATGCGGGACGTTCCCTCGGAGACCTCGAGCGCCGGTACATGAAGGAGATCCAGCGCTATCCAATCCTCGAGCGCGACACGGAGCGCGCGCTCTGGGAGGCCATGCGGAGCGGAGAGGATCTCGTCACCCGGGAGACGGCGCGGCGGAAGCTGATTCTCTCCTACCTGCGGCTCGTGGTGTCGATCGCCCGCGCGTATCGAAATCGAGGCGTCGAGTTCCTCGATCTCGTGGAGGAAGGGAACCTCGGCCTGATCACGGCGGTGGATCGCTTCGACGTGGACCGGGGCATTCACTTCAGCACGTACGCGACGTGGTGGATCCGCCAGGCGATCGCGCGCGGCGTCGCGAACCAGGCCCGCACGGTGCGGATCCCGATCCACGTCCTCCAGATGATGCGACGGTACGTGGCCACCCAGCGGCGCATGGAATCCGAGCTGAGCCGCGCCCCCGGAGTCGAGGAGGTGGCGGTGGAGATGGGGATCCCCGTCGCGCGCGCGCACCGGCTTCGCAGCCTCATCCAGTCGATCCATACCCTGGACGTGGATCTCGGGAACGAGGCCTTCCACGGGCTCATCGAGTCGGAGGCCATCGAGCAGCCGCCGAGCCTCGACGAGATCATCGAGATGCAGATCCGCGACCAGCAGATCAACGAGATGCTGAAGCGGCTCTCGGGGCGCGAGGAGGCGATCCTCCGTCTCCGGTACGGCTTCTACGACGACCGTCCGCGCACGCTCGCGGAGACGGGAGAGCACTTCGGGCTCTCACGCGAGCGGATTCGTCAGCTGGAGGAGCGGGCCCTCATCAAGCTGAGGCATCTCCTCGAGAGCGACCCCGGCGAGGCGCAGGCGTCCATCCACTGATCCCGCAGCTCCGCTACAATCCGCGTGTACCGGCCCGCCCCGCGGGATGTACCTCTGGGACCTCGACCGCGGCCGGGGTGGCTGTCCTGGTCCCCGAACGAGGCCAGCCCGGCTCCGGGTGGGGGCACGGCGCCGAGGGTGAAACGCACCCGGGAGCCCTACGGCGGAACGCGTTGCGCCGGTTGCATCTTGACCGCTGGAGAGAGTCGCGCTCGAACGACGGGCCGTCCAGACCCTGAGTTGCCAACATCATGAGAAACCGGTGCTTACGGGAGCTCGTGGCACTGATTATGCTTAGTTTCATGCGGCTACCACCCCAACACAACCTGGAGCGCATGAGAACCCCATGAAGCTTGCTCGCGCTGTGTCGTCTTGCGCCGAAGCCTGCGTCCGCCTGGCGGGCGCGATTCGCGGCTCTGCATGCCTGCTCCTCATCGCGCTGGTGTTGCTGCCCACCACGGGACAAGCGGCGCCCACCTGGGTCAACAATCTCCAGCCGTGGCAGTGGTACGCGATCCCCGGCACGGCGCTCTCGACGGTCGATCCGACCCCGGAGCCGCCGGGGTTCACGGGGCCATCCTCCAAGATCGTCGCCTGGTGCGGCGCCGGTCTCAAGCGACAGGGCAGCGTGTACCTGATCGGGACCGCCGGAGGTCACGCCGATTACGCCGGAAACGAAGTCGACGCTCTGGCCCTGAATACGGAGACGCCTCGCTGGGTGCAGCTGCGCGCCCCGAGCGCCACGTCCAGCATCATCAACGCGTCGCAGTTCTACCTGGACCTCAAACCCTCGGCGACGCACACGTACTACGCCACCCAGTTCGTCAACGCGCGGAACCGGCTCTTCGTGATGCCGAGCCTCGGGATGAACGCCCCCCAGTTCCTTCCGGCTCCGCCTTCCGGGTGGGCCTACCCCGTGGACGGCGGATACACCTTCAGCTTCAACCTGGCCACGAACGACTGGGATGCTCCTTCGTACGTTCCCCGCTACACGGGCGGCGGCGACGTCAGCGCGTGCCTCGTCGCCAAGCACCCGGTGACGGAGGACATCTACTACAGCCGGCCGGGCGGGGGCTGGTGGAAGTGGACGCAGGCCACGAACACGTTCGCCAGGGTCAACGGCAACAGCCCGCGCAACTACTGCGGCGCCGCGATCGATCCCGTCCGAAACCGCATGCTGGTGGTGGGGAGCTACAGCGGAACGAACGGGCCGCTCGTGCTGGATCTGAACGGGAACGCCGTTTCGGCCACGTTCTCGGGGCTCGGAGCATCGTCCCTCACCATGGCGGGGTATCCCGGGGTCGTCTACGACGAGGCCAGCGACCGGTTCCTGGTCGTGTTCAACAGCGGGGGACAGATCCGGATCCGGCGGGTGAATCCCGAAACGTGGTTCGTCGACGAGCCTTCGGTCACGGGATCGATTCCGGGCTCCCGGCAGAACGGCATCCAGAACGCGGCGCAGTTCGTCCCGGAGCTGGGCGGGCTCGTGATCGCGAACTCCTACGGCGGGAACGTCTACTTCGTGCGCACGTCCGCGAGCCTCCCGGCTCCGGACACCAGCGTCCCCTCGACCACGAGCGATCTGAGGATCCGGTAGGGCGCCCGCGGCCCCGCGCCGCGATCCCCCTTCAGCGCACCTCCATCAGCAGAGGCACCGGCGCCGGGTCGTCCAGTTCGAGACGCCGGAACGCGAGCATCTGGTCCCGCGCGCAGATCGTGTTGTGCCGCAGCTCGACCGCGCCCACCATCATGTACTTGTTCGTCGTATCGGCGTCGACGAAGACGAACCCCCGGCTCCCGGGATCCCAGAGCGCGTCCCGGTGGAACCAGTCCACGAAGACGATCAGCATCTCGGGCCGGTACTTCGTGAGCATGGCCGGGAGCGGCTCCATGGGCGTGATGAGCCCCATGAGATCCACGACCGGACGGCCGCTGAAGTAGCCGATCGCGCCGATGTCGTTGGTGGCGATCCGGTCTCCGGGCTGCGTGACCCGGCCCGCGAACTCTCCCAGGAGCCGCTGCATGTTCTCGATGTTCTGGACGTTCCATCCGTGCGTCTCGGCCTGCCGCGCCGTGTAGCCGAAGAGCCAGATCAGGGACACGGCCGCCACGAGCGCGGCGAGGCGAGCGCCGGTTGCCGGGCGGAGCCGCCGCGTGACGGCGTGCAGCCCCAGAACGGCGAGGGTCACTCCGAACGGAATGACGTAGAGGATGTACCGCTTGTGCGAGCCGCTGTGCTCACGAAACAGTGAGAACGCGAGAGGGAGCCCGATCGCATAGAGGAGGAGCACGGGCCAGCGGCGAAACGAGACGGCCGCGCCGATCACGAGGAGCGGCAGGAGGAGCACCGGCATCTCGAGATCGTCCGTCACGCGGTACGGGATCCCCCAGATCGCCGCCCACTCCCTGAAGAGGTTCCATGTCCTCTCTTCGAGATCGACCGCGAGGTGCGCCTTGGCGCCGACCGTCTGCGGCATCCAGTTCCCGTCGACGGCGAAATTGAATCCGAAGTAGGCGAGGAGCAGGGGTGCGGCGACGAGCGCTCGCTTCGGAAGGTCCCGAACGGGCCCGAAGATCACGGCGAGCGCGAGGAGGAAGAGACCGTCGGGGCGGAGCCAGACGCCGAGACTCCAGACGAGGACCGCGACGAGGGGCCGCCCCCGCACGTGGAAGTAGATCCCGAGCGAGACCAAGAGCATGGTGAACGAGATCTCCATTCCCGAGAGCGAGCTCCACACGAGGGCGGGAGAGACTCCCATCAGGAGTCCCGCCCAGAGGGGGAGCGCGCGGGATCCGGGAAGGGCCGCGCGCAGCGTCGCGTCGATCGCGAGGGCCGAGCCGATCTGACAGAGAACCCCGAAGACCTTGGCGCTCCAGACGACTTCACGGAAGACCAGGTAGAAGAGCGCGAGAACGAAGGTGTAGAGCGGCCCGGTCGAACCCGCGACGGGCTCGCCAGGATTGAAGGAGTAGCCGTGGCCCGACGCGAGATTTCGAGCCATCGTGGCGTAGATCCAGGAGTCGTCGAGCGAATAGCCCCACGTGCCCGCGATCCGGTGCTCCTGGTAGAGAAAGAGGCCGGTGACGAGGAGCACGCTCGCCACGATGACGGCGACGGGAAGCCAGCCGGGCCGAGCGGCGGCGAGCCCGGCGGCACGTGCGCCGCGAGATTTGCTGGATGCGCGCGTTCGGGATCCGGAGTCCGGCGGATTCGCCATGGTCCGGGGGAGCCTAGCCCGGCGCGACGCGCCTGTCAGCAGCCGACCCCAGGAGAAATGCGAGGATCGTCACGCTTCCACGGCTAGGGCCGAGGCGCCTGCGAGGCCTCCGTCACCACGACCGTGATCACGAACCCGCGCGACCGGATCGTGGCGCGTCCCGGACGCGCCGCCTCGAATCGGACCGCGTAGAGCGGCGGGTCCACGGAGGGGACGCTCGCGATGCGTCCGATGATCCCCTCGGGCTCGATCATCAGCGTGTGCCCCGGATTCCGGCGTTCGTCCAGGAACAGCGTGAACCGGGTGCTCACCGGATACGTGTACGTCAGTCCGTTGCCGTCCTCGCGGATTTCGAGCGGCGTGCGCGTGCGGCCCTCGCCGACGCTGGCGGCGGAGGTGTCTCGTCCCGCCGTGCCCGTCGAGAGGGTGTCGGTTGCCTCGTCCGACGCCGAGCTCCCGGATGGAGGCGAGGCCGCGCCCGGGGGCGGGAACTCGACCCGGATCCGAGCCACGCGGGGATTGATGGCGCGCATCGGATGCGACGAGGACGAGAACGGCCGGTCTCCCATCGCCTGCGCCTGATGGGCGTCGGCGTTTCCGTCCGGCGGGGGCCTGAGGAAGAGCCGGGTGTCCGTCCCGAAGATGGAATCGAGGGACCCGCCGTTCCACGACAGGACCGCGCCCGCGTAGTCCCAGCCGAAACCGGCCAGGAAGAACGGTCGTCCGTTCATTCGCTCGAGGTCGTGGAGGGTCGTGCCGAGCGTGATGCCCCGTGGCAGCTGCCACTGGCTCTTCGTGCCCGCGAGAATCGCGGCGGCCGGGTAACGCCGCTGTGCGGTATCGTGCCAGAGGACCTCGATGCGCTGCGTCGAGTCGTCCGGGAAGACGACCGTGCCCGAGGCGGTCTCTCCCTCGCCGAGCTGGACCGTGGCCGGCCGGACGTTCTGGGCGCCGTAGCCCATCTGGAGATCGATCTCGCCCTCGGTGCGGTTCACGAGGCCGATTCGCTGGCCCGGAACGATCTCCCACGCGCCGGAGGCGAGCCGCTTCTGGCAGCCGAACGCCGCGAGTCCCGCGACGAGCAGCACCAGGAGTGGAGTCGCTGTCCGCCGACTCGCCCTCACCGCGGCGTGCCGGACCCATGAACCGATCGTGACCCTTCCCGAATCTTCGTTCTCGATCATGCCCCCTCCACCGCGGATCTCTACCGCGCTCCCCTCAACTCTACCGATTTTCCGGGAGCTTCGCTCGCGGTTCGAGTAGCCTTCCGTGAGCCGGAGGAGGATACCCTTGTGGCACGTCGTTCGATCGTCCTGGCCGTCGTCGTCCTGCTCCCCTCGATCGGATTGCCCGGCGCGTCCCCCGGGCAGATTCCCGACACCTTCAAGAATCTGAACGTTCTCCCCAAGGACACCCCGAAAGCCGAACTCGTGTCCGTCATGCGCGGATTCTCGAGCGCGCTCGGCGTGCGGTGCAACCACTGCCACGTGGGCGAGAACGCGGCCACGCTCGAGGGATTCGACTTCGCGTCCGACGACAAGGAACCGAAGCGGATCGCTCGCGTCATGATGTCGATGGTTCAGGAGATCAACCAGGAGGAGATCCCCAAGGCCGGCATCAAGGATCCCGCCTCGGTTCGATGTGTCACCTGTCACCGGGGTGTCACGAAGCCCCGGACGGTCGACGAGGTCCTGCGCGCCACGGTGGAGAAGGACGGCGTGCCCGCGGCGCAGAAGCGGTATCGCGAGCTGCGCGAGCAGTACCACGGCTCGGGCTCGTACGACTTCCGGCCCGGACCCGTGAACATGGTCGCCGAGTGGCTCGCGTTCGAGAAGAAGGACTACGACGGCGCGATCGCGCTGCTCGGATTGAACGTCGAGTTCCATCCCACCGCCGGGTCCACGCACAACCTGCTCGGCCGGATCCACGAGGCGAAGGGGGATCCGGCGGCGGCCATCGCGAGCTGGAAGAAGGCGCTGGAGCTGGATCCGAAGGACAACCGGAGCCGGCAGCTCCTCGAGAAGGCGGAGGGGAAGAAGTAGCCGGCGGAGAGGTGCCGGAGTGCGCTACCGCGCCCCCTGCCGCAGAACCGGCCGGTACGGCGCGTCGAGCGCGCGCAGCACGGGGGCGTCCCGGTCGTACACGTCATCCGAGAACCGCACGAGCCCCTGGTCGTCGATGTTCACCGTCCAGTAGAGGAGGAGCACGGGCAGCGGCTCCTTCAGCATGACCGTGGTCAGCTTCCCGGTCTCGACGACGGTCCGGATCCCGCGGGCGTTCCACTTCGAGCGGTCGTCCAGGACCCACTCGGCCAGGTCGAGCGGCCGCTCCACGCGGATACAGCCGGAGCTGAAGGTGCGGCGCGAGTGCTCGAAGAGGTCCTTCGACGGAGTATCGTGCAGATAGACGTTGTGCCGGTTCGGGAACATGAACTTCACCTGACCCAGAGCATTCTTGGGACCGGGATCCTGGCGGATCGTGTAGGGAAGGTTCTTCGCGCTCGAGGGCCAGCGCACCGTGGAAGGATTCACGACGCGGCCGTTTCGATCGATCACCTTGAGGCCCTTCCGCTGGAGCACCGGCTCGCCCCGGCGGAGGGCGGGCAGGATGTCCCGGTTCAGGATGCCGGGCGGAACGGTCCAGTCGGGATTGAAGACGAGGTACTTCATCTGCGACCGGAAGACCGGAGTCTTGCGGGCGACCTGTCCCACCTGGCATCGCGCGCGCCACACGATGGAGTCGCGATCCATGGCGAAGACGACCGCGCTCGAGACGTTGACGAGCACGTAGCGCCGGGGCAGCTCGTGCATGACCCAGCGCGCGCGCTCCAGATCGACGCGGATCTGATCGATCCGCTGCTCCACGGGCAGGTTCAGAGCTCTCGCCGTCGAGGGTCCGACCGCGCCGTCCAAATCCAGGAACGCCCGGTACTGGAAGCGGCGCACGGCGGCCGATACGGCGGGATCGAAGAGCATGGAGTCCGCCGGCATCGCGCCGGGGAGGTCCGCCGTGACCATCAGGCGCCGCCTGAGGGGAGGCACTCTCGGGTCCCGCACGCCCTCCCGCAGCGTCGTGCCGGCCGGGAGCGTGGGCCAGCCGCCGCGGTCGCGGATCGAGCGATACGTCTGAAGGGCGCGTGTGAGCTTGCGGTAGTAGGCGCGTTGCGGCCGGAGGGCCTCGATCGCGGACAGGAGATCGCGGGACGCGATCGCGGAGGAGAGCCAATCCAGCGCGGTCTGCTTCCGGATCGTGCGCGACAGGTTCCAGTTGGGATCGAGCCGCTCCGGATCGACCTTTCCGATCGCGAGATGATGGGCGAGACGGATGAGCGCGTCGGTCAGGAGCAGATCGATCTCCGCGGTCGACTCGGGAGCAGGCTTCGGCGGCGCGGCCAGGACCTTGCGGAGCGCGTCCAGGTGATAGTCGGCCGGCCGAAGGCCGTCCTGGTCGGTTCCGTGGATCGCCGCGAGAAGTCCGTCGACATCCTTGCGATCCGTCCAGGCCGCGTGATAGCCACGTTGCTTGTAGAACTCGGGGATGAGAGTCCGGGACGAGAGGGCCTCTCCCGAAACCACGACCGGAGCCCCGGACGAGAAGGTCTGAACTCGCTTCTGGATCGCCTGCGCGACAGGATCGCTCGCGAGCGGCGGTGAAGCGCTCGTCGTGAGCGCGCAGAGTGCCGCGAGGAGCGCGCACGTGCTGCGCGCCGGTGGGAATCGCATGGGGGGAGTATAGGCCGAGTGAAGACGGTTCTGGACCACATCGTGATCGCATGCGCGGGCCTGGCGCAGGGAAGCGCGTGGCTTCGCGAGAAGCTCGGCGTGGAACCCGAAGAGGGCGGGAAGCACGCGACCATGGGGACCCACAACCGGCTCCTGCGTCTCGGCGCGCGGCAGTATCTCGAGCTCCTCGCCGTCGATCCGGACGCGGATCCGCCGGATCATCCGCGCTGGTTCGGGCTCGACGAGCGCGGCATTCGCGAGCGCGCGGCCCGCGAGCCCTTCCTGCTGACGTGGGTGGCCGCCACGGACGATCTGGACGAGGCGACGGCTCGGGTGCCCGAGCTGGGCGCGGCCCAGGAGCTCTCTCGCGGCGCGCTCCGCTGGCGGATCGCGCTTCCGGAGGGAGGCGTCCTACCGTTCGACGGCGTGCTGCCGGCCGTGATCCAGTGGGTCGAAGGGCATCCATGCGATCGACTCGAGGACCGCGGATGCGAGATCCTGTCGCTCGAATGGCGCCACCCGTCCGCGAGCGACATTGCGATGACGCTTCAGGTGCTGGAATTCGAGGCCTGGGACGCGGTGGAAGCAGGACCGAAGCGATTCGCCGCGGGCATCCGGTGCCCTCGGGGCGAGATCATCGTGACGGACTGAAGGCTGCTTCCCGAGGGAAGCGGCCGACGGTCAGAAGTAGTGCCGAAGGGAGAAGGCGGCGCCACCCGCCCAGACGGAGTCGGCTTCGCGGTTCTCCCGGTCGAGCACGCCCGTGACGTCGAGCGCGACGAGGAAGTCGGAGTCGCCGGTGTACGCGATTCGCAGAAGCGTCTGACGCACGCTGCCGTGGTCCGACGTCGTCAGCACCGGAAGGGACGTCTGCCGGTACGCGAGGACGAGCCCGATGGGGACGTCCCACGCGGCGCCCCCATCGAGGTCCACGCTCGCGCCGAAGCCGTGCTCCCAGGAGTCCACCTCGTCCCGCCGTGGCGACTCCCCGTAGGAGCCTTCGGCCAGGAGGGTCGCGCCGAAGGTCCGGCTCAGGGCGTAGGCGAACCGCAGTCCCGCGGAGGATCGGACCGTCGGCACGTTGTCGATCAAGGACGGGTCCGGATCCCCGTCGATCACGTCTTCCGCGAACTGCCTCAGGTCGATGACGGTGAGCGTCTGCCGCGTGACGTCCAGCGATCCCACGAGGCTCGTCCGGGAGCCCTCGTGAAGGCGCGCCAGCCAGCCGAGCTCGATCCCGCTCGTGACGTTCACGCCTTCGGTGATCAGGGAGGACGCCTGTGTCCCGAGCCGTGTGCGCAGGCCCAGCCCGACCCGCACCGCGATCCAGTCGCGGACGGCATGCTGGTACTCCATGCCGAGCAGGGCGTAGGCGAGGCTCCCGTCGAGCGTCAGCAGCGTGTCGCCCCCCACCACGATCGGGGGATAGTCGAACTCCGGGGTCATGGTGTAGCCGAGTGAATTCCGCACGTAGGTGCGCACGAACGCGTCGGGAACGAGGTCCGTGGATACGAACTGGTGCCCGCCGAGCGTGGGTCT
>DASTBC010000044.1 GCA_035712245.1 Candidatus Eisenbacteria bacterium | reverse complement strand
CCTGGGAGCGCGGACGTTTCTCGCCAGGCCCGCGGATCGCGCCGCGGAAGCGGACAGCGCCGGCTCGCGCTCCGGCGCGCGGCGAGCGGGATGGCTGGGCGCCTTCGCGTCCACGTTTCTGCTCACGCTCACGAACCCGATGACCATCCTCTCCTTCGTGGCCGTGTTCGCCGCGCTTGGACTCGGAACCACGCACCCGGAGCCGCTCTCCGCGGCGGGGCTCGTGCTCGGAGTCTTCGTGGGCTCGGCGCTCTGGTGGCTCACGCTGAGCGGAGCCGTGAGCCTCGTTCGCTCGCGATTCGACGAGCGCGGACTCCGCTGGGTGAACCGCGTGTCGGGCTCGATCATCACGGCCTTCGGCATCGCGGCGATCGGAAGCCTCTTCTTCCGTTCCTGATCCGGCTCACGTAGCATCGTTTCGAGTCCACGAGCGCCGGCCGCAACGACAAGGAGTCATCCCATGCCGAAGATCACGCCATTTCTCTGGTACGACAAGGAAGCCGAAGAGGCTGCGAACTTCTACTGCTCCATCTTCAAGAACTCGAAAATCCACAACGTCGCCCGCTACCCCGAAGGGACGCCCGCCCCCGCAGGGAGCGTCATGACGGTCGAGTTCGAGCTGGAGGGCGAGCGCTTCATCGCCCTGAACGCCGGTCCTCACTTCAAGTTCAACGAGTCGGTCTCCTTCGTAATCGATTGCGACAATCAAGCTGAGGTCGACCACTACTGGACCAAGCTAACGGCCGGCGGGGGGCAGGAGAGCATGTGCGGCTGGCTCAAGGACAAGTACGGTCTTTCCTGGCAAGTCACCCCGAGGGCTCTCGTGAAGTTGACGACCGATCCCGACAAGGAGAAGGCGAAGCGGGTGATGGGGGCGATGATGCGGATGAAGAAGATCGTGATCGCGGAGCTGGAAGAGGCAGCGGCCGCAACCGTCTAGAACGAGTGGGCGATACCGGGCGACTACTCCGAGTCGCCCGGTGGCGCGCTCCCTCCCGGGACCCTCCCGGCCCCATGGACGTACACGAGGGTTCCCCCCAGGTGTCCCGCGCGGAACGTGGCGGCGACGGCAACCACGGCGATCAGTGTGGCAACCCAGACGCCGCGACGCGGCGCGTGCGTGGCCCACGACAGAAGGCATGCCAGCGCGATGAGGCCGAACGCCCAGATGCCGGCGGACTCGTGCTCTTCGAGCGCGGCGTGCGGGACGCCGATCTCCTCCGCGCGATCCTCGGCAGCCTGGCCGCTGAAGTACGCCGCCACGGCTCCGAGCAGCGCCAGGGAGAGCAGGATGGGGGCGAACCAGCGAAGCCACTCGCGCCGCAGCGTGAGATACAGCACCGAGAAGAGCGCCCCCACGGCCACGAGCGCGATGGGAAAGTGAACCAGCGACGGATGGAGCTCGAGTCCCCCGATCACTCCCAGCCTCCTCCCCCTCCCGGACTCAGGTGAGCTTCAACCGACGCAGCAGATCCGTGAATCGCGGATCCCCCCGAAGGGGATCCACCACGGGCAAGACCTTCAGATGGCCCAGATACGAGTCTTGCCGCGCGAACCCGTCCTCCAGGTGGCGGAACGCCGCGTCGTTGGACTCGAGCCCAACGGCCACCAGGGCCAGGAGCGACGGAGCGACGGGAACGCCGGATCGAGCCCTCAGCTCCTGGTACACGCGCTCCGCTTCCCGCCGCCGCCCGGCCACCGCGTAGGCGTATCCCAGGCCGGCGCGCATCAGGGGGATGCCCCGGGATTCCCCGTCCGCGCGTTCCAGCTCCGTAACGGCCTCGGCTGTGGCTCCGTTCGCGAGCAGCGCCAGACCCAGGTAGAACCGGGCCAGAACTTGCCCCTGGTTCAACCGAAGGGCCTGACGGTAGCTCTCGATCGCCAGATCGTACTTCCGGCCATAGTACTGGACCGTGCCCACCATGCCAGCGACTGGTGCGGACAGCGGGTCCAGCTCGACCGCGCGCGAGATCTCCGAGACAGCTTCCGTGTTCCGCCCCATGCGGGCAAGGTATTCGGCATACCACTGGCGACCCGTGGCGTACCCCGGGTTCAGCTCGATGGCGCGCTGGAACTCCCGCTCCGCACCGGGCCAGTCCCACTCGAATTCCATCTTCAGTACCGCGACCGAGGCATGCGCCTCTCCCAGATCGGGCTCGAGCTGGAGGGCGCGAAGCACGTGCCCCTTCGCCGCCCGGTACGCGGACTCCTGCGGGATCTTGCCGAGGTTCCCCAAGAACCCGTACACGTCCGCCAGCTCCGCGTGCGGACGGGCGAAGCGGGAGTCGAGCTCGATCGAGCGGCCGTAGTACAGGAGCGCCTGTTCCACGTCGGGGCCCTGGCGGCGGTTCCAGTGGAAGTGACCGTGCAGAAAGGCATCCATCGCTCCCGGCTGAACCGGCCCGCGCTTCCGGAGCCTCGCCTCCTCCGTCGGAGTGAGCGCCACGTTCACGTCCTGGGCGATGGCGCGCGCGAGCTCCGCCTGCAGGGAAAGCACGTCGTTGAGGGTCCCCTCGTAGCGGCGTGCCCAGTGGCTCTTGTCGTGCGCAGCGTCCACGAGGCTGGCGTTGATGCGCACCAGCGAGTCCTCACGCACCACCGAGCCTTCCACGATCCACCGCACATCCAGCTCGCGGGCGATCTGGCGAAGCGTCTTTCCCGACTTCTTGAAATTCATGGCGGAGGTGCGGGAGATCACGCTCAGGCCCGCGATCCCGGAGAGCGTGGTGATCAGCTCGTCCGTCATTCCATCGGCGAAGTAGTCCTGCGAAGGATCCGCGGAGGAGCTGCGCAGCGGGAGCACGGCGAGCGAGGCGACGGCGGGTGGTGGGAAGATCCAGTCCCGCACGTACTCCCGGTAGATGACGAGCAGGATCACGAGAACGGAGGCGATCGCGAGCGCGGCTCGACGGATCCACTTGCGTCGCGGGCTCTCGGCAGGGGGCGGGTAGATCTGCGAGCTGGTTCCCGCACGGCGAAGGTCCACCTCCAGGTCCATGGCGGAGGGGTATCGCCGCGACGGATCCTTGTCGATGGCCTTCAGGATCACCGCCTCGAGCGCGGATGAAATCCTCCGGTTCCATCGCGAGGGAGGAGGCGCCTGCTGAGACACGATCTCCTGGATCAGCGTGCTCGCGTCTTCGGCGAGGTGGGGTCTGCGCCCGGACGCCATCTCGTAGAGCACGACACCGGCGGAGTAGATGTCGCTCCGCTCGCTCGCGGGCGATCCGAGGAGCACCTCCGGGGCGAGATACGGCAGTGTTCCAACGACGTGCCCCGTCTCCGTGATGGTCGAGACGGAAGCCGTGTCGTCCGACATGGCCCGGAACTTCGCCAGACCGAAATCCAGGATCTTGAGATCTCCGTCGGGCGTCACCTTCAGGTTGCTCGGCTTGATATCGCGGTGCAGGACCCCGGCGCCGTGCGCCGCGGCGAGACCGCTCGCGAGCTGCGCCCCGAGGTTCAGGATCGTCGCCTCGTCCAAGCTCCCCTTCTTCAGCGTCTGATCGAGGCCCTCCCCCTCGACGTTCTCCATCACCAGGAAGTCCACGCCGTCCTGCGTGTCGAAATCCCGCACCGCGACCAGATTGCGGTGGGCGCGCCGCGCGATCGAGAGCGCCTCCTGCCGGAATCTCCGGCGCGCGATGTCGTCGGCGAGCGTCCCCGCCGGCAACACCTTGAGGGCGACGTCGCAGTGGAGGTGTTCGTCCCGTGCGAGATACACGACCCCCATACCGCCGGAGCCGATCTGGTGGAGAATGCGATAGTGGGAGTAGCGCTGCTCGCTCATACGCAGCAAGAGGCGCGGCCCCGAGGGGGGCTGGAAGCCGACCCCGATCCGCCCGAGAAGAAGGCGGCCCGCTTCGGCTGAGCCCACGAGGTCCTGGTGGCGTTCATCGAAGAGGTTTTCCGCGGTGACCGTCAGGGACGTCTTCGGCGTCGCGGCGAGCCGGAGACCGAAGCGGAGGTCGGCGAGAGTATAGGACTCGACCCTGCCGGAGTACACCCCCGAGCGGATTGGAAGCGACGCCACGCTTCGTGAGGGCGCGCCTACGGCCGCGAACTCAGACGAGCTTCAGGCGCCGGAGCAGATCGACGAACCTCGGGTCGTCCCGGATCGGATCCGCGATGGGCGTGACCTTCAGGTGTCCGAGGTAGGAATCGCGCCTCGCGAATCCCTCCTCCATGTGACGGAACACCGCGTCCCTGTCGCCAAGGCCCATGCTGACCAGAGCCAGGAAGATCGGCGAAACCGGCGCTTCCGCGCTCGAGCGCTCGAGCTCGTCATAGATCCGCACGGCATCGTCCCGCCTTCCGGCCGCGGCATAGCCGTATCCTAGCCCGGCCCGGGTGAGCGGAACACCTCCCGACGCGAGGTCCGCGCGCTCGAGCTGCGGGACCGCGTCGTCCACCTGACCCTTCGCGAGGAGGGCCATTCCCAGGTAGAACCGCGTCAGGACGTGATCGGGAGCGGACTCGAGAGCGGCACGGTAGTGCTCGATGGCGCGATCGTAGTTCCGGCCATAGTAGTAGATCCTCCCCATCACGCCACGAATCGGCTCCGAAAGGGGATCCAGCTCCAGGGCCCGCGTGATCTGGACCTCCGCCTCGCGGTGCCTCCCCATGCGCGCGAGGTACTCGGCGTACCACTGCCGCGCGGTCGCGTAGCCGGGATTCAGCTCGATCGCCCGCTGGAATTCCTGCTCCGCTCCGGGCCAATCCCACTCGTACTCCAGCTTCATCTCGCCCACCGAAGCATGCGCCTCTCCCAAATTGGGCTCCAGCTCCAGGGCGCGAAGGGCGGAAGCCTTCGCCTGCTGGTAGGCGACATGCTGATCGATCAGACTGTATCTCCCCAGGAACGCGTACACGTCCGCGAGACCCGCGTGCGGCTTCGCGAAGCCGGGGTCCAACTCGATGGCTTTCTCGAAGTAGGCGATGGCGCGCTGCAAATCCGGCTCCTCACGGCGGTTCCAGTAGTAGTGTCCGCGGAGATAGGCCTCGAGCGCCTCGGCTTTCACGGAGGATCGGTCTTCGAGGCGCTCCTTCTCGGAAGGCGAGAGGGCCACGTTCACGTCCATGGAGATGGCTTGTGCCATGCTCGCTTGCAGCGAGAGGACGTCGTCCAGCGTTCCCTCGTACCGGCGCGCCCAGAGACTCCGGTCGCGCTTCGCGTCCACGAGGCTCGCGTTGATCCTCACGAGCGAGTCCACGCGCACGACCGATCCTTCCACGATCCAGTGAACTCCCAGCTCGCGCGCGATCTCACGAACGGGCTTGTTCGATCCCTTGAACGCCATCGCCGAGGTGCGCGAGATCACGCTGATGCCGTTGATGCCCGAGAGCGTCGTGATCAGCTCGTCCGTCATTCCGTCCGCGAAGTAGTCCTGCGCCGTGTCCCCCGAAGCGGTGCGCAGGGGAAGAACGGCAAGCGAGGCGACCGCGGTCCTGGACCCGACGCCCGTCATGAGGCCGGGAAGATAGCGGAAGGCCGCGGCGATGGAGAGCACCGCGCACGCGATCGCGACCACGATCCAGCGTGACTTCATCCACGCGTGCGCACTCCCTCCGCGCGAGGTGTCGCTCACGCGCCGGAGGTCCGCTTCGAGCTCCGCGGCGGACGCGTGGCGCCGCGCCGGCTCCTTGTGCATGGACTTGAGGATCAACGCATCGAGCGACGGAGAGAGTCCCGGGTTCCAGCGCAAGGGCGGGGACGGCGTGCTGCCGATGATTCCCTGAACGACCTCGCTCACGTTCGAGCCCGGGTGAGGTTTGCGCCCCGTGGCCATCTCGTAGAGCACCACGCCCGCGGAGTAGACGTCGCTCCTCTCGTCGGCCGGTGATCCCAGGATCACCTCGGGAGCGAGATACGGCACGGTCCCGATGATGTGCCCCGTCCGCGTGATCGAGCCCTCGTCGACGGTCTCGGGGTTCGCTTCCGCCACGGCCCGAACCTTCGCGAGCCCGAAGTCGAGGATCTTCACCACGCCGTCCGGCGTGATCTTGATGTTGCTCGGCTTGATGTCGCGATGGATGACGCCCGCCCGGTGTGCCGCCGAAAGCCCACGCGCGAGCTGCGCGCCGAGCTCGAGGATCTGGTCTTCGGGCAGGATTCCCTTCTTCAGCATCTCGTCGAGGCTCTGTCCCTCGACGTACTCCATGACCAGGAAGTCCACCCCGTCCTGCGTGTCGAAGTCACGGACCACGACGAGATTGGGATGGGCTCGCTTCGCGATCGCGAGCGCTTCCTGGCGGAACCGGCGCCTTGCGGTGTCGTCGGCGATCGTCCCGGCCGGGAGGACCTTGAGGGCCACGTCACACTGGAGGCGCTCGTCGTGGGCGAGATACACCACGCCCATTCCCCCCGACCCGATCTGCCGGAGGATCCGGTAGCGCGAAAGGCATTGCTCGATCATTCGGGAGGGTTCTCCCGGGTGAGCACGGGCCGGACCCCCGTGCGCGGGGAGAGCGCCGGTCCGGGCCGGACGAGAGTATAGGTCAGATTCCGTACGCCCGGCGCAGGATCTCCATCGTGTGCACGACCGGGCGCTTCACGCCGTTGGCGATCTGGATGTTGCAGGTGCCGCAGCCGGTGAGGATGTACTCGGCCTTGCTGCGATCGATCTCCCGGAAGAGCGGGTCGCCGATCGCCATCGCGCGCTCGTAGTTCTCGGCGCGCATGCCGTAGGTGCCGGCGATGCCGCAGCAGGAATCCTCGATCGGGCGGATGTCCACGCCGGGGACCAGCTTCAGGAGCCGGATCGGCTCCTCGGTGATCCCCTGCGCCACCGAGTGGCAGGCGTTGTGGTACACGACCGAAACCGGCACCGGCTTGAAGTCGATCCGGAGCTCGCCCCGGAGGTAGAGCCTCCAGAGATACTGGTGGATGTCGATCGTGTGGTCGGCCAGCCGGCGCGCGTCGTCGGTACCGAGGATCCTCGGGTAGTCCTCGATCAGCGCGAGGCCGCACGAGGGCGCGCTCGCGACAACGGTGAAACCGCGATCCACGAGCGGCAGGAGCGCGCTCAGGTTCCGCTCCGCGTCGGCGCGCACGCGGTTCTCGGCTCCCATCGTGATGAGCGCGATCCCGCAGCAGCGCTGCTCGGGGACCACCACCTCGATGCCGTTCGCCTCGAGCACCTTCACGGTCGCGGCGGCCTCGCCCTCCGGATCGTGGAACCGCGCGAAGCATCCCGCGAAGTAGGCGACTTTCTTCGTGAGGGCGATCTCCCGCTGCGGGAGCGGTCCGAGGCGGCGATGCGCGGTGGGCGCGCCCGCGGCGCCGTGCGTCCCGGATGCGCCGTGATTCCCCGCCGGCACGAGCGGCAGCGTGAGCGCCTTCTTCGACGCTTCGTCGCCCGTTTGCAGGGACCGGCGGAATCGCGGGAGGTCCAGCTTCCCCGCGATCTTCCCGACCTTTTCCCGGCCGAACCGCTCCACGGGGTTTCCGATCACGAGGTTCACCGCCTGCGGCGCGATCGAGGCCACCTTCGCCACCTTGTCCGCGTGGCCGAGGATCACGTTCCGGAGCGGCAGACCGTGCGCCTCGACGAACTCCTTCCGCGCCGCGATCGCGAGCCCCGGAATGTCGACCTGGCTCGGGCACTCGCTCAGGCAGAGCTTGCAGTTGAAGCAGGAGTCCATGACCTCCTTGAACGGCTTCCCCGTGAGGGCCTCGGGGCTCAGCGCGCCGCGCACGAGCTCGAGCAGGAGCACCGACTTCGCGCGAGCGGTGTGCGGCTCGCGCAGCGTGGTGCTCCCCACCGGGCAGTAGTCGCGGCACGTCCCGCATCCGTGGCACATCTCGATCATGGAGCGGTACTCGGGGTCGTCGAACACGGTGCCGGTCTGGACGAAGGTGTTCGTGAAGCGGAGATGCTGCTCGGGGAACGACGTCTCGTCCGAGATCACGTTCCCGGGGTTCAGGATCCCCTCGGGATCGAGCGTTCGCTTCACCGCGGCCATGACCTCGTACGAGCGCGGGTACTGGCGGCGCAGGTACGGCGCGCGCAGGACCCCATCGCCGTGCTCCCCCGTGATCGTCCCGCCCAGGCGCCAGGTCAGCTCGAACGCCTCCTCCGTCATGCGCGCCATCCGCGGCACGAACGCCGAGTCGTGGGGGTCCATCAAGGGCGTGACGTGGACGTTGCCGTTCCCCGCGTGGCCGAAGATCGCGTACCGCGTCTGGTGGCGGTGGAAGATCTGCCGCAGCCCTTCGATGTAGTCGCCGAGCTTCTCCACCGGCACGGCGGTGTCGTCGATGAAGTTCATCGGCTTCTCGACCGGCGACGCGCGGTAGACGAGCGGAAGCGCGGCGCGGCGCACGGCCCAGAGCGCGGCGCGCTCCTCGGGCGTCCGGGCGGCGCGGAAATCGATCACGCGCGAACGCCGCGGCGCCACCCACTCCTCGAGCGCCGCGAGCCCCGTGCGCGCCTCGGTGTCGGACGCCCCTTCGAACTCGACCAGGATCCCGGCCACGAACCGCTCGGGGACGAGGTCGCGGAGATCGGCCCTATATCGGCGCACGAAGTCGAGGAAGGTGTAATCCATCGCCTCGACCGCGGACGCGCCGAGCCGCCGCGCCTCGAGCACCGCCTCGGTCGCGTCGATCCAGCTACGGAAGTAGAGGAGCGAGACCGCAGTGGCTTGCGGCTTCGGCACGAGTCGCATCGTGACCCCGGTCGCGACGCCGAGCGTGCCTTCGGAGCCCACGAAGAGCCGGATGGGATCGAACCGCGGGCCGATCGAGGAGACCGCGTCGCCGGGATCCCACGCACCCCAGAGATCGTAGCCACAGGAGTTCTTGTTCGCGGCGACGCGCTCCGGAAGGAAGGACGGCGCCCCGCGGCGAAGGATCTCGGTCAGCTCGCCCTGGAGCCTTCCCCAGCTCCCGCTCCCTCCGGCCGCGCCCTTCGCGAGATCCACGATCGATCCGTCGTGGAGCGCGACCGAGAGGCCGACCACGTGGTCCTTCGTCGCGCCGTGCCGGAGGGAGTGCGCGCCGGCCGCGTTCGTGCCCACGTTCCCGCCGATCGTGCAGAAGTCCCCGCTCGACGGGTCCGGTCCCAGCCGCAGACCGTGGGGCGCGAGCGCGCGCTGCACCCTCGAGTGGATCGCGCCGGGCTCCACGCGCACGAACCCTCGCTCGCGGTCGATCTCGAGGATGCGGTTCATGTGGGTCGAGAAGTCGAGGATGATCCCCGGTCCCACCGCCTGCCCCGCGAGGCTCGAGCCTCCCCCGCGCGCGGTGACGGGGATCCGGTGCGTCCGGGCGTAGGCGATCGTCCGGGCAACGTCTTCGGGAGTCCGGGGCGAAACGACCGCGATCGGCACGCGGCGGAAGATGCAGGCCGCCGTGGAGAAGAGGGCGAGGGTGATCGGGTCGGTCCGGACCTCCCCCTGGAGGGCCGGACCCAGATCCCGCTCGATTCCGGAGGCGCGCGGGGTCATGCGCCCCGCCCGCGCGCTAGGGTGCGTCGTGCTCGAGGAAGAAATACTTGTACAAGAGTGCGCCGCTGGCGCCGCCGAGCATGGGCCCGACCCAGTAGATCCATTGGTCCTGCCAGAAGCCGGCGACCAAGGCCGGGCCGAAGGCTCGGGCCGGGTTGAACGCCGCGCCGGTGAGGGCCCCCCCTGCGAGTATATTACCCACCAACGTCAATCCGATCGCCAGGCCCGCAAACCCAATCGGAGCTTTGGTGTGGATGGCGGACCCCACGATGACGATCACCAGGAGGAAGGCCATGAGCCCTTCCAGGAGCATCGCGGCCATGGGACTGACCCCGGCGGCCACCGCGGGGGCGCCCAGGTTGGCCTCCGTGGGCCCTCCGTAGAGGGATCGGAGGAGCATGGCGCCCAGGACCGCTCCCAGGAGCTGGGCGGCCCAGTAGGTGATGGCGCCGCCGAAGGTGACTTTACGGATCACGAGCGCGCCCATGGTCACGGCCGGATTGAAGTGCCCGCCCGAGATGTGGCCGAACGCGTAGATCATCACCAGGATCGCGAGCCCGTGCGCCACGGCGATCCCGGTCATCCCGACCATCTGCGTCGCGTTGTGGGTGAGAATCGCCCCGGCTCCGAAGAAGACCAGGGTGAAGGTGCCGATCAGCTCGGCCAGGAATTTCTTCCCGTCCATCCGTCCTCCCTTCCCGGCGTGGACCGGTTAGAGCGAGTCCACGGTCTTACGGTCGAGCCGCTTGGTCAGCTCCGTGAGGAGCCGCACGGCCGCGTCGTAGTCCTTCCGGTCCATGATCGTGGAGTGGCTGTGGATGTAGCGGGTCGGGATGAAGATGACGAGCGACGGAACGCCCGTGTCGTAGATGTGGAATCGGCCCGCGTCGGTCCCGCCGCGCTCGACGGTCCCGAGGTGATAGGGGATCTTTCCCTTCTCGCAGATCTCGACCGCGAGGTCGCGGAGGCGTTTGTTCGGCACCATCGTGGCGTCGTAGACGAGAATCCCCACGCCGGCGCCCAGCTTCTCGTCGCCGTCGGTCATCGAGCCCGGCGTGTCGTGCGCGATTCCGACGTCCACCGCGATCGCGACGTGCGGCTTCACGGAAGCGACGCTGGTCGTCGCGCCGCGCAGCCCCACCTCCTCCATCGTGGTGGCGACGCCGTAGAACGTGTTCGGATGGCGCGCTCCCTTGAGCTTCCGGAGCACGTCGACGACGAGCGCGCACCCCATCCGGTTGTCGAGCGCCTTCGCCAGGTAGAGGCGGTCGTTCGCCATCGTCTGGAACGGCGCCTCGGGCACGATCGTGTCGCCGGGACGGATACCGAGCTTCTTCCGCACGTCGAAGTACGACGTGGCGCCGACGTCGATGAACATGTCCTTGAGCTCGAGCACCTTCCGCCGCTCGTCTTCCTGGAGCTCGTGCGGAGGCTTGGAACCGACGACGCCGAGGACGTCGCCCTTGGACGTCCGGATCCTCACGCGCTGCGCGAGGAGCACGTGGCCCCACCAGCCCCCCATCGGAAGGAACTTGATGAACCCCTCGGGCGTGATCCCCTTCACCATGAACCCGACTTCGTCCATGTGGCCCGCGACCATCACGCGGGGCTCCTCGGCGGCGCCCTCCTTGCGGCAGATGATGCTCCCGAGGCCGTCCTTGGAGACCTGCCCCAGTCCGCGCAGGTGCTTCCGCATGAGGCCCGCGATCTCGGTTTCGTGTCCCGGCGGGCCGAAGCCCTCCGTCAGTTCCTTGAGCAGCGTGTAGGTGGCGTCCATCCAGTTCCGCTCCGTAGGGGTGGATCGTCTGGGCAAGTTTGGCCGGCAGTATCGTCCCGGGGCGGTAGGGGTGTCAAGTTGGGCCGCCGTCGCGCCGTAGAACGGCGCCGAGAAGGCACCGACCCCGTGTGACCTGGGTCACCGTCTTCTCCCGACCAGCTCGGCGAGACGAGCCGTGCTCATCTCCGGCTCGGTTCCGCGCATCGGCCATGACTGGACGATGCGGTCCACGTCGAGATTCTCGTCCTTCAAGATCTCGAGGAGCTTCGAGGCGCGCCGTCCGGCCCGGAGCACCCCGTTCACGGTGAACCACCCCTGCTCCGACTCGAACAGGAGCTTCTGCCGCGGGAGCCAGAAGACCGCGAACTCGGCCGTGTGCTGGGACCGCTCCCCGATGTTGACCGCAACGAGGTGGTTCGTCGCATCGTGCAGCTCGATCCGGGCGGGGAACGGGAGAACGCTCGCCGGCTTCGGGGAGAGAGAGAGCCGATCCGGATGAGAATCGAATCGGTACCCGGCGATGGCATGAACCAAGGAATCGTTCCCCGGCGTGGTAACCACGGCCGCGCCTTCCGCGATCAACGCGCGGAGGCCGCCGACGTAATGCGGATGATGATGGCTGAAGAGTGCGAAGCGGATCGGCTTCGAAGGCCACTGACGCTTCACCGCGTCCACGATCCGCTCTCCGTTCGCGCTGCTCACGGCCGCTTCGATGATGGCGAGGTGCTCGGCGAACTCGACCACCAGGGAGCGGCTGTCGATGTCTTCCATGTCCACGGCCCAGACACCGTGCGCGATCTTCCGCAACACCGCTCTACCTTGGAGCGAGTCGGGACTCTCTGACGCTGGCTCGTACTTCGCGGGAACCGCCAGAAGCGAGTCGGGAATGTCGCGCGACGAGACACGCTTCGCCTGGAGCTTCCACTGGTGGTCGCGCTCGTGGAGATCGATGCCGATCGAATCCGGCAGCGGGTCCGCATGGGTCGCGTACACCGTCAACGTCCGATCCAGGACGTCGCCGAGACGCGGATGGGCACGAGACACCAGCACGTCCCGTGGCGGACCGGAGCGCTCCCGCCCCGTGCGCGCAGGGATCGGCGCGGAGCCGGTGAAGAGAGAGCGCGACTGCTCGAGGCGCATTCCCTTGAGCTCTCGCCAGGAGCTGGTCGGATCGTCCCGCTGGAAGATCCGGTCCGCGATCCTCAGATAGGACTCTGGCGAGCCCGCGGAGTCCCCTTCGGGCCAGGTCGTCCAGTCGAGGAGCACGTTTCCCCTACGGTCCGACTGAAACCGCTGCCTCGAGCGGAATCGCCTCGTGTCGCCGGGACGCGCGTAATGACCTTCGAGGTCCAGCACCCCTTCGTACACGACTTCCAGTGGCGAGGAGGTGCTCGCCCCTTCGACCCGCGCGGGACCGGCGGGAACGGACGGAACGACGAACGTCATCATGGCTGCGGTGAGGAGCCGGAGTCGCACCGCAGCAGTATCGCCGATTCGCGGAAGGGGCGCAGCCCCCGGTAGGAGCTCCAGGGGCTGCGCGGCGCGTGCGCGCCCACGCGCCGGGGACCTTCCAAGATGCGTCGTGCCGCCGATCCCTTGACGGCACGAGCGGCGTGGCCCTTCACCGGAGGCGCGGTTACCGGACCACGACCAGCCTGATCTTGCGCTCCCATTCACCCGCGCGAAGCGCCATCCAGTAGACGCCCGAGGAAACGGATCCCCCGGTCCGGGTCTTCCCGTCCCAGCGGAGCACGGTCTGCCCGGACGGAACGGTGCGATTCAGCGCCGTCGTCACGAGCCGGCCGTGCAGGTCGAAGACGTCCGCGCGGACGTGGGTCTCCCGGTTCAGGGACAGCTCGATCTCCGTGGCGCCGCGCGTGGGGCTGGGACGCGGCGCGCTCACGGAGAAGGCCGGGGACGCGGACGCGAGCCCAGGAGCGAGCAAGCCGCTCCCGGACCCCGAGTAGACGGTGATGTCGTCGACCGCGGCCTCCGGGGTTGCGTCGACGGCCTGGAAGACGTTCTGCACGACGAACTGGACGAGAACGTTGCCCGGGCTCGGGAAGAAGTCTTTCACCCGCACTTCGTCATATGCCCATCGGTACGTCGACGTCAGCACGGTCTTCGCCGTGACCCACGTGGCTCCGCCGTCGTTGGAAAGGCGCACGAGGAACGGATTCACCGAGGGAACGCGGGGAATGGCGTTGACGTACCAGAACCAGTAACCGATCCGGGGATCCGGAATGCCGGCGAGCGGGTGCGCCGGGCTCGTGAGCGTCGACGTGCCGATCACGGCGCCGAGGAAGGTGAAGCACGGGAACGTGAGGTTACTCGTCACGAAGCACGAGGTCCCCGGATCGGGAGTGCGATCGACACCGGGCTGGAACTCGGTCCCCAGATCGCAGTCGACCTTCTGAACGGGGACGGCGCGGGTCCATGCACCGGAGAACGCACTCCCTCCACTCGGTGTCCAGCCGCGATCGGCCTCCAGGTCGTCATAGAGGGCGGCGCTGCCGAGCGCGAAGTCCCGCTGGGTCGTCTTCCCCCTCGAAACCGAGACCGAGGCCGTGGTCGTCGCAGCTCCAGGCCGTGCCACGCGGACGGTGTACGTCCCCTCGGGAATTCCGGAGATCGCGTACGTGCCGGTCGCGTCCGACTGCGCGCGATGCGGTGTTCCGATCACCTCCACGTCAGCCCCGGCCAGCGCGCCACCGGAGGTGTTCCGCACCACTCCCGAGAGGTTGCCCGAGGGAAGCCGGCGCAGCGCCAGGTTGAGCGTCTGATCCCCGTTGGCGACCACACCGGTCGAAGCCGACGCATTCTCGAATGCGTACGCCGACGCGGTCACGGTCACCGAACCGGGAGACAGCGCGAAGGCATAGCGTCCGTCCCCGCCCGACTGTACG
>DASTBC010000043.1 GCA_035712245.1 Candidatus Eisenbacteria bacterium | reverse complement strand
CTCTGGTAGATCTCCATGCACTCAGCAAGCGAACCTGTCGCCGCGACGACCTCGCGCAGTCGGGCGGCAATCGCGCCGAGCTCCCGGAGCGAAAACGCGATTCCGCGCATGTCCCGAAGCTCCCTCTGGATCGCGAGCGCCCGCTCCTGGCTCGTGCGAGCCCGCTCGAGGTCGCCCAGGGAGAGGGCGACGACCCCCATGCCGTTCCACCCGGACGCTTCAGCAGCGCGGTTCCCGACCTCGCGGTGCAGCGCGAGGGCCTCCTCATAGAGCCTCGTGGCCTCCGCGGGTCGCTGGAGAGCCTCCGCGATGACCGCGAGATTGTGGAGCGCCATCCCGATGCCGCGGCGGTCGCCGATCTGGCGCCGGATCGTGAGGCACTCATCGTAGAGCCGCCGCGCGTCCTCGAGACGGTCCTGATCGTTCGCGACGTTCGCCAACTCGAAGAGAGACGTTGCGGTCCCGGAGGGATCGGACCGTTCGCGCGCAATCTCGAGGCTCTCCGTGAGGAGCGTCGTGGCCGCGTCGTAATCGCATTGTCCGCGCGCGAGCACCCCGCCCGCGCGGAGCGCCTTGGCGCGCACCAGAGTGCGCGGCTCGACGCTCTCCAAGCGCAGCGCGCTCTGGATCCGGTCCCGTCCCTCACTCCAGTTGCCGCGGATCCACCAGAATCGCCAGAGCGCGCCACAGAGCCGGAGCGCCACACCGGGGTCGCGTGCGAGCGTGGCGGTCTGGATCGCCTGGCGGAGATTGTCGTGCTCGTCTTCGAGGCGGTTCAGCCACCGTGCCTGCTCGCGCCCTTGGAGCTCGGGTTCCGCGATCTCGGCCAACCTCAAGAAACAGGCAGCATGCCGCGATTTCAAAACTTCGGTGGAACCCGCGCGATCGGCGCGCTCGCGGGCGTACGCACGAATGGTCTCGAGGAGCCCGTAGCGCATCCCGCCGTCGCTCTCCTCGGTCGGGCTCACGAGGGACTTGTCGGCGAGATGCGTGACGAGATCCAGTACTTCGTCCGGTTCGATCATGCCCCCGGAGCAGACCTCCTCGGCCGCCTCCAGCGTGCATCCCCCCGCGAAGATACCGAGCCGGTCCAGGAGCGTGCGCTCCTTGTCCGAGAGGTGCTCGTAGCTCCAGTCGACCGCGGCGCGGAGCGTCTGCTGGCGGGGAAGTGCGGTGCGGCTGCCACCGGTGAGGAGCTGGAACCGATCCTCGAGCCTGGCCAGGATCTTGTCGACGGGCAAGACCTTGACGCGAACGGCCGCGAGCTCGATCGCGAGCGGGATGCCATCGAGGCGATGGCAGATCTGTGCCACGATCGGAGCGTTCGTGTCCGTCAGCGAAAACGAAGGCTGGGAGGCAACGGCGCGCTCCACGAAGAGTCGCACGGCCTCGAACCGGGAGGCCGACTCCTTGGTCGCGGGAAGCGAGGAACGCACGCCGGGAACCGAGAGCGTCGGGATTCTCCATAGGAGCTCTCCCGAGACGCCGAGGCCCTCCTGGCTCGTGACGAGGATCCGGAGACTCGGACATGTGCGGAGGAGCGCGTCGGCCAGGCGCGCGCAGGCCCCCGCGAGATGCTCGCAGTTGTCGAAGACGAGGAGCATCGTGCGGGAGCCGATGGTCTCGGCGATGGTGGGCTCGATCGGTTGCCCCGGCGCCTCGCGAACGCCGAGAACGTGAGCGGCGGTCGGTGCGACCAGCGCGGGATCGACGAGGCTCGCGAGTTCCACGACCCAGACCCCGTCCGGTTCGTCCGCCAGCATGTCGCTGGCGACCTGGAGGGCGAGTCGCGTCTTCCCGGTACCGCCGGCCCCCAGGATCGTCACCAGCCGTCCCGCGGCGAACAGCCGGCGCACCTCCGCCCGTTCTCGGCGCCTCCCGATGAAGCTGGTGAGCGGAGCGGGAATGTTGTGCCGTGTCGGGGCTGCTTCGATCCCTCGCGGGAGCGTGATCGAGGCGGACGTGGCGCCCACGCCCTCGAGCACGCCCCGGAGCGCGTCCGCGAGATCGTGTCCGGAGGCCCAGCGCTCGGCCGGATCCTTGGCGAGGGCGCGCGCGACGACGGAATCGAGGCCTGTCGGGAGGTCGGGCCGGTACCGCGTGATGGGGAGAGGCTCCTCGGTCGCGATCGCGTGCAGGATCGCCAGGGAGCTGGGACCTTGAAAGGGACGATGGCCGGTCGCCGCCTCATAGAGTGTCGCCCCGAGCGAGAAGAGATCGCTTCGAGCGTCCAGCGGCTCTCCTCGCGTCTGTTCGGGAGACATGTAGGCGGGCGTTCCCACCATGACCCCGGAGCCGGTGATCTCGTCCCGCGTCTCCCCGTCATCCCGTTCGGCCCCCTGAAGGTCGAACCGCTTCGCGAGTCCGAAATCGGCCACCTTGGCTTGGCCTTGGCGATTCACGAGAATGTTCGCGGGTTTGATGTCCCGATGCACGAGCCCGATCGCGTGGGCCGCCTGGAGAGCCTCGGAGATCTGGATTCCCAGCTCGATCAGCGTCGCCGGATCGAGTGGTCGCCGGCGAGTCATCTGGAGGAGGGTCTCCCCCTCGACGAACTCCATCACGATCACCTCGCGCCCCTCGACCTCTTCGATCGCGTGGATCGTGACGATGTGGGGATGGTTCAGCGCGGAGGCGAGGCGAGCCTCCGCCCGGAAACGGCGCTTCGCATCCAGACGCGAGAGGGCGGCCGTCTGCAACACCTTGAGCGCGACGGGACGGCCGAGCTTGAGATCCGTCGCGCGGTAAACCTCTCCCATGCCTCCCTGGCCGAGCTTTTGCTCGACCCGGAAGTGGGAAAGGATCCGGCCGGTCTGGAGCGAGGTCACAGGCGCGGAACGTCGGCGGCGGGGGCGAACTGGGCCATGATGGCCGATGGTACCCCGCGATCTGTTTTCTCGCCAACCGAGCGCCGCGTGCGCGACGGTGCTACTTCAAGATCGTGAATCGTCCCGCCGTTTCGGCGTCCGGTGACTCGACCCGGAAGAAATACACGCCCGTCGGAAGCGGCGTGCCGTCGCTTCCGCGCCCGTCGATCCGGATGCTGCGCTCACCGACCTCGGAAGGTTCGATCCTCAGCACGCGCATCAGACGCCCGCTCGCGTCGTAAACGGTGACGCGTAGCGGGCCGGGCGACGCGTTCCAGACCGTGAGAACGGCCTCTGGATTGAGCGGATTGGGAGCGATCGTGGCCGAGAGCGCGGCACCGGTCGCGTAGATGTCGAGCGTGATTCCCGCCTCGAAGGTTCTCCCGTCGTTCAGCGTTCCCCGAATCTCGACCGGAACGAGGACGTGTCCCTCCAGGAGGCTGAAGAGATCCCGGAGGTCCTCCTTCGAGAAGCAGATCGTCGCATCCAGGACCCCGTTCTCGTCCTTGTCCGAAATAACGCCCTGCTTTGCATGGATCGCTGGAATCTCCGGGACGGACCCCGTCCCGGCCGAGGCCATGAGGATCGAAGTGAAATCGATGTCGGTCACGGGGACCGAGGAGACCAGCTCGACCTGGAGGCAAGCCCGCGGCCGGAGTGTCTCCAGCTTGATCTTCTTGTCATTCCCCGGCATGAACGCGCGCGCTTCGACCGTCTCGGAGACCGTGATCACGGTGGTGACGTTCCCCACGAGCGCGTTGATCGCGCGGAAGGTGACCGTGTGGGCCCCGATCTGCCCGATCGCGGGGGTCCAGGTGAAGGTCCCGTTGTGATTCCCCGGTCCGGGAGTGAAGGTTGCGTCATTACCAGCCGGGAGGCCGCTCGTGAGCGCAATCAGGTCGAGGATCGGGTCGCCGTCGGGATCCGACGCCGACACTGGGATCGTGAGCGTGCTGCCCTCGGTGGCCACAACCGCCGCGGGGGCCGCCACCACGGGTTGACTATTGGTTGTGAACGTCGCGTCGTTACCCGCAGGGAGATCCGAGAGATCCGCGGAAAGGAGGACCGTCCCTGCCACGAGGGATGCCGCTCGTATCGCGGTCGTGATCGTTCCCGCGGTGGGAGCAGGCGGAAGCTCGTCGGCATCGACCGCGGTGACGACGACGACGACCGTGTCGCCGGCGGTGGCATCTACCCTGGTCTTGACGCTGATCACGGGACCCTTCGTCGGCGCTTGAGGCGCTTCTGCCCAGGGGAGCCACCCCGCCAGGGGGCGCGCCTCGCGGGCCGGAACGGCAGCCGCCAGCGGTGAGGAGACCACGATGTGCGTCGTGGCGCTGGTCGATTCCGATGTGGCCGCGTTCACCGCCGTGAAGACGACGTCGTACTCGCCTTCGTCCCCCGGATTCGTCGGCCAGATCAACGTTCCGCTCACGCTCGTGCCCACCGGTCCGATCGTGATCTGAGTCGACACCGTCGCCGTCATGGTGTTCGAGGCGAAGAACGGAACCGTGTAGACACCGGCCGACCCGACCACGGGATGCCAAAGGAAGGTGCCGGACCCGTTCCCGGGGTCGGGAGTGAACGTCGCGTCCGTCTCGATGAGCTCATCGAGGTCCGCGGAGAGCAGGTCGATCGAATCTCCATCGGGATCGGACGCGGTCACCGTGAAGGTGATGGTCCCGCCTTCTTCTCCGTTCACGATGGTGGGCGCGAGGAGCGAGGGAGGAGTGTCCTCCACGAGCGCCACCGCTGAAATCTCATCTACGGCAAACGCCTGGGTCGCGACGCATCCCGCCTCGAATCCGACCGACCCGAGCGCTGTCACCGGCTGGGGTAGGGGAACGTCCTGGAATCCGACCACCGGAACCCCGTCGATCGAGAGGCTCGAGGTCTGCGCCAGGAAGTCGAGTACGATCGTGAACTGCTGGTCCACCTCGGGCACGTAGCTCACCGGAAGTGTCGGGCCGATCGTTCCCACCGAGTTGTAGGTCAGCTGTCCTTCGGGCCGGTACTCCACGGACGCCGCGATTCCGCCCTCCGGACCCCGCATGGTGCATGCGAGGAAACAGATTCCGCCGGAGCGCGCCAGGGATCGCCAGCGAACCGTCACCCGATTGGACCCGCCCATCGCAGCGGGAACGCCACGCATCGACATGCTCCCCTCACCGGGAACTTGGCTCATCTCGACCGGTTGGGAGGTCAGGCTCCCGACGGTGGTGCGGACACGGATCGTGCCGGAGAGCTCGCTGATCGTGAGCGCATCACCCGCTGGCGGTCCGGGAAGCGTGAGATCCGGGGGCGCATCGGGTGTGTCGGCGTCGAACGTGGCCACGAGCGTCACGGAGGAGAGCGTATCGGTCACGGCGGCCAGGGAGAACGATGGGAGCGCGAGAACAAGGAAGGATACGACCTGGATGGCGAAACGCGCGCAAGGTTGCATCACGGGCCTCGACATGGAGTGTCTGCGCTGCGGACCTACGTCTCAGTGGAAGGAACGGTGAGAATACCACCGACAGAACGAGAATTCCTCAGGCCCTTCGGGATTCTTGCCGCGTCCAACCCCGCTTGGCCTTCCACGGTAACGGGTTACGGTCACAAGCGGGGAACGGTTTTTTCGCACCAGGCCGGATTCGTTTGCGACCCCGGGAGGGCCGTCCCGTCCCTACCGAACCAGGACGATGCGCATCGTCGTGGTCCGATCGGCCGCGTCCAGACGCGCGATGTAGACTCCGGTCGCGACACGCCTTCCGTGTTCATCGGTTCCCGTCCAGACCAGATGGTGCTCGCCCGGCGAAGCGTGACGGAGATCGAACGAGCGCACGAGGCGCCCCGCGACATCGAAGATCCGAAGCGTCGCGTTCCGCGCCGACGCGAGACGCAGGCGGATCTTCGTGCTCGGCGTGAATGGATTCGGCGCCGCGCCCATCAGCGCGCTGACTCCTGGGGCAGGAGCCTCGGGCGTCTCGACCGAGACGATCACGGGATACCCCATGTCGTCCTGGATCTCCGCGGGTGTGAGAGCGCGGTCGTAGATCCGGACTTCATCGATCCGTCCCGTGAAGTACTGGCCGAACAGGGCGTCCCCGCCGAACGAGAGAGGACCGCCCGACGTGGCCATCGTGCCGGTCTGCGCCTGGCTGCTCACCTGGACGCCGTTGAGATACAGTCGCATCGTGGCTCCGTCGTAGGTCGCTGCGAGGTGCGACCAGGTGTTCACCGGCAGCACCGAAGTCGCGTACAGCGGGCTCAGGGTGCTGGCTCCCATCGCCGGCAGCCCGCCGTTACTCGATCCTGCCGTCAGATAGTAGTCGTCGTTCCATTTCATGATGACGTCCGTCCAGTTCCCGGAGAGCGCGGTCGGATACACCCAAGCCTCCAATGTGATCGCGGAGGTCAGGCGCAGCGACGGGGAGTCGGGGATGGTCACCAGCGAGCTGACCCCGTTGAACGCGAGCGCGCCGCCGAAGCGACCTTGAGACGTCCAGGTCGCATTCACCAGCGTCCCGGTGTTGCCATGGCCGGTGTGGTCGCGGGTGATGCTCCCGGTGCCCTCGCTGAACGAATAGGCGGCACGCATGCCCGTGGCGCCGAGCTCGGTGAAGGTCGCCACCCAGCTCGCGGGGCTCGTGGGCACGATGATCTCATGGCTCCGCGTCCCTCCATCGGACCATGACGCGAAGTCGTACGTTTGTCCGGCCACGGTCTGAATCGGCGCGTGGAGGGTGTAGTGAAAGCCCTTCACAGCGTCCAACGTGAACGGCGTGGCTCGGCTCACCCCGTCCAAACCCAACAGAAGCCCGGACGGGACCGTCGAGAAGGTGATGTCGACCTTGTCCGGAACCACGGTCGCCGAATCCGAATCCACGAGGCCGTCCGTGTCCGTGACGGTGAGGATGAACTCGTAGCTCGTGGAACCGGTGAAGTCGTGACCCGTGGTCGGAACCGTGAACGACCCCGCCGTGGTCCCCGGGATCGTCCCCGCCGGGTGCGTGTGGGAGTCGTGGTGGAGGAGGATGGTCCACGTGTAGGCGCTCGCGGGGAGCGGGTTCCCTTGCCCGTCGACCGCGCTCCCCGAGTAGGAGATCGCATCGCCCCCGCGAAAGAGGGTTCCCTGTGCGGGCTGCAGGATCTGAGCGCTCGGAGGAGTCCCGACCGTGATGACGAGAGGGCTCGATGCCGTCGAGGTGGCGCCGTCCGACACTTCCAGGATCGCCGTGTACATCCCGTTGGCCGTATACGTGTGCGCGGGGTTCGGAGCGGTGGACGTCGTGGCGTCTCCGAAGGTCCAGAGATAGGACAGAGGAAGCCCGTCGGGGTCGTACGACCCCGCGCTGGAGAAGTTGACGGTCAGAGGGGCCAGGCCCGACGTGGGATTCGCGGCCGCCACGGCCACGGGGGCCGGATTGACCGCCGACGTGAACCGGAACCCCTCCCGGCATCCGCGCGCGTGCCCTGCGGGATCGGCGGCGGAGACGGTCCACTCGTAGAGGGTGCCCGCACTCAGGACTCCGGAAAAGACGTACGACGTATCCGGCGTCGACGTCGTGAAGACGACCTCACTCGTGGAGACCTTCTCGAGCCGGAGCGTGTACGTGAGAACGTCTCCTGGATTGAGGTCGATCGAGCGGCGCCACCGGAACGTCATGGGCGGGCTGACCTCAATGACCCCCGATGGCGGCGAGACGAGAGAGAACGGCTTCGGGAACACAGGGCCGCCGAGCGTGGAGCGGTAGATGGCCGAAACGACGTTGGGACGTCCCCATCCATAGGTCGTGCTATCCGGGCTGTTCGCCTTGTCGGCGGTCGACTTGAGCGCGTAGCGCACTTGCTGCGCCGACCATTCGGGATGGGCCTCCTGGACGAGCGCCGCGCCGCCGCTCACGAGCTGCGTGGCGATGGAGGTCCCGGGATAGCTGCCCAGGCAGCTGACGGTCCCCGGGCAGGCCCATTGCGCGTCGACACCCTGGGCGACGAGATCGGGTTTCCCCCGTCCATTGGACGTGGGGCCGCGCGCGGATCCTGACCAGATCACGTTGAATCGGTCGACGGCGCCGACCGACAGGATGCTGTCGCAATCGGAAGGCGTCCAATACGCGCCCGGGCCGCCGTTGCCCATGGCGCTCACGACCAACACTCCGCGTCGGGCGAGGACCTTCGCCGCCTGCGCCATGGGCGAGCTCACGCCATCGTAGAGCGCGAAGGTGGTGCTCACGACCATCGCGGACGAGACGATGTCCACGCCGATACTGTCCGCCCACTCGGCGGCCGCGACCCAACGGTCCGAACTCGTCCCGGTCTTTGCCAAGACGAAGCTCGCGTTGAATGCCGGCCCGACGAGATTGCCCGGCCAGTACCCTCCCAGGAGCGACCAGGTCCCGGTTCCGTGCGCCCATTGGTCCGCGAGGTCGCCGGGCTGATTCGCCGTCTCTCCATCGCCTTGAATGAAGTCCCACTCGGCGATTCGCCGGAGCGGCGCCAACGCGAGGTGATCCTTCCGGAAGCCGGTGTCGAACACGGCGACGACAACCCCTGCCGCGCTATACCCCGAATCGTGAGCGGCGACGGCGTGGATCCCCTGATTCTGGATCAAGGAGGCACCGTAATCTCCCGGTGGTGCGAGCTGCGGTTCCATGCGCTCCACGGGGGTGATCCGGCGCACGAACGGAAGCGCCGCGATTCTGCGAGCGCCGGCCTCGTCCACCTCGACGCTGACCGCATTCAAGAATCGTGACACGTGCCGGATCCGGGCGCCGGAAGACTCGATCGCCTGAACGTAGCGCGGCAGCACCGGGAGGTCCGCGTCGTCGGGCTCGAACGTGCCTCCGGTCCGTCGAGCGCGCCTGGCGGCCGCAGACGCGGATACGCGCGCGCGCGCCACCGCGATCGATCGCGCCGCGCCCGCTCGGTCCGTCTCACCCTTGTCGGAAAGGTAGATCCAGAGGATCGCCTGCCCGCTCGACGTCAGCGAGTTCCCAGCGGCCGGCAGGAGGGCGTCGTCGTTCGCGGGAGTAGAAGCGTGGGCCGTGAGGAGGGGTGAACAGCAGGAAAGGAGCCACATCAGGGCCAGAGGTCGCAGTCGACCGAGGTGGGCATTCATGCGCCCAGCCCAAGTGAGTTGAGCCAAGACATCCTCTCCATTGGCGCCCGATCCCGAGCACGCCTCCTTGTCGTGCCGGGTTCTCGGTTGCACTGTGACGCGTCCCAACGAGGACGCGCGAAAGTTCAGTACTAACAACCAATTATCGCATACCCAGGACGCCGCTTCAAGATGGCCCGGGCCACCACGTGCCCGTGTTACGCTCGGCAAGTCAACTGCCGGTCGCGCCTAGTCGAGCAATCCCCACCTGAGGAGTGTAGGGATTGGGGTACACGAGCCGATCAGGGACGGTTTGGATGGAGACGCACGAGCGGCCGGTCCTTGCCACCCCGGAATCTGAGCGACTCCACGCGCTCGACGCCATCCGCGGCGCCGCGATCCTCGGCGTGCTCCTCGCCTACTGCGTTTGGAACCTGGGCGCCCCTCCCGAGGACACATGGACCCCGCTCGACCACACCGTGGCGCGCGGGATGGACCTGTTCGTCGACTCCAAGTGCTACACCCTCTTCGCGTGCCTCTTTGGGCTCGGGGTCTCCCAGCAGTGGCGGCGATGGCAATCGGCGGGACTCGCGCCCTGGCGCCTCCACGTCCGGCGCATGGGGTTCCTCCTGGGGGTGGGAGCGCTCCACGCGCTCCTCCTGCGGAACGGGGACATTCTCGTGCCCTATGCCGTTTGCGGCTTCGCGCTCCTGGGATTCCGAACGATGCCGAACCGAGCGCTCGCGGCGGCAAGCGTGTTCGCGCTCGCCGCTCCTTGGGTCATCGCGATCGCCGCGCACGGGGCGGGGTTCTCGTGGCCGGAACGTCCCACCGGGGATTCGGGGAACTACCTCGCCGACAACTTCGCCTGGGTCCGGTACTGGTACGCGACGGGCCCGCTCCTCTACTGGCCCCAGACGCTCGGCTTGATGCTCCTGGGAGTCCTGCTCGGGCGGGGGAGAGTGGTCGAGCGTCTCTCCGCGAGCAGGAAGACGCCGCTCGTCCTCGCCGCGGCGCTCGTCCTCGCGTTCGCGGCCCGCGTCATGGTCGACACGTTCCAGGGTGAACGAATCGCCGACTGGCTTCGCCCCGCCGCGGGGCGCGCTCTCTACGAGCTGAGCTCCTGGTCCCTCGCGGCGGCGTACGGTCTCGGGGTCACGCTCCTCATGGCGGGAGGCCGCGCCACGATGTGGCATCTGCGTGCGGTGGGCCGCATGGCGTTCACGAACTATTTGATGCAGCCGGTGATCATCGTCCCCCTGTGTCTCGCCTTCGGCCTCTTCGACACCTTCACGCCCACCCGCGGACTGTCGCTCGCGCTCGCGGTCGGCGCGCTCCAGATGGCGTGGAGCGCGTGGTGGATGCGCTCCCACTCGCAGGGGCCGCTCGAAGGGGTGTGGCGGCGCGCAACGTATGGCGCCCACGGCAGAGGCTAGAGCCCTCCCTGAAC
>DASTBC010000042.1 GCA_035712245.1 Candidatus Eisenbacteria bacterium | reverse complement strand
CCCACCGCCTCCGATCGTTGACACCCCCACCCCCCGATGCTAGTCTCACCGGATGCTGGAGACGAGCGCAACCGATGTAGCATCAAAAGGATCGGGCGCTTCCAGTGACGCTCGCGAGACCCGACACGGGGTCCTTCTCGTCATCACCGGAAACGGCAAGGGGAAGACCACGTCCGGCTTCGGCACCGCGGTTCGCGCACTGGGCCACGGCTTCCGAGTCGCGGTGATCCAGTTCATGAAGGGACGGATCTACGGCGAGCTGGAAGTGCTGCGCGACCGGCTCGGCGTGGATGTTTACCAGTACGGTCGGAACGTGTTCGTGGATCCCAAGAGGCTCGATCCGCGTGACGTGGAGCTGGCGCGCGCGGGGCTCGACAAGGCGTGGGAGATCGTCCGGGGTGGGCAGCACGATCTCCTGATCCTGGACGAGATCAACGTCGTGACCGACTTCGGCATGGTTCCCACGCAGGAGGTGCTCGAGCTGGCGAAGGCGCGACCGCGCTGGATGGACCTGATCCTGACCGGCCGGAACGCGCCGGCGCCGATCGTGGAATTCGCCGACACCGTGAGCGAGGTTCGCGAGATCAAGCATCACTACAAGAAGGGAATCGAGTCGCGCGCCGGGATGGAGTATTGACCGCGCGCGCCGGCGCCGCGCGAGCAGCCGCGGCCGACGCCGCGCCGAGGCGCGCCGCGGATTCGATCAGGGCCGCCGGCCCCGTCGCGGAGCTCGCCAACGCGATCCTGAACGGTGACGCCAGGGCCGTCGCCAGGGCCATGACGCTCGTCGAGAACGGCGCTCCCGAGGCGGAGGCCCTTCTCGACGCGATCTTCGGGAAGAAGCCGGAGTCGCCGCGGGTCGGGGTGACGGGTCCGCCGGGCGCTGGGAAGAGCACGCTGGTCGCGGAGTACGCGCGGCTCCTGCGCGCCGAGGGCGTTCGGGTCGGCGTGGTCGCCGTGGATCCCACGAGCCCGTTCACGGGGGGGGCGATCCTGGGCGACCGGGTCCGAATGGGAGAGCACGCCACGGACCCGGCGGTGTTCATCCGGAGCATGGCCACCCGCGGGAGCCTCGGCGGCCTGGCGGCACGGACCGGGGAGCTCTGCGAGGTCCTCGACGCGTGGGGCGCGGGCACCACGCTCATCGAGACGGTGGGCGTGGGACAGTCCGAGCTGGACGTGGCCGAAACCGCGGACACGGTCGCGGTCGTGCTCACGCCGGAGTCGGGGGACGCGATCCAGGCCCTGAAGGCGGGGCTCATGGAGATCGCGGACGTGCTCGTGCTGAACAAGGCGGATCATCCGGGCGCGGACGCGATGGAGGCGGCGCTCCGCTCGTCGCTCGCGTTCCGGCCGCAGGGCGGCTGGAAGCCGCCGATCGTGCGGACGGTGGGGATCGAGCGGAAGGGGATCGAGGCGATGCATGCTGCGATCCTCCAGCACCGCGAGCACGTGAGCCGGCCCGAGGTCCGGGGCGACGTGCGCCGGGCGAAGACGCGGCTACGGCTGCGGAACGCGGTACGGGAAGGATTGATGGGCCGCTGGTTCTCGGGCGGGCGATTCGAGACGGAGCTGGACCGCGAAGCGGATCGGGTTCTCGAGGGGAAGATCTCCCCGCACCGCGCCGCGCGCGACCTGATGGAAAGGATCACGCGAGATGCCGAACACGCGAGCTGAGAGCACGGCCGTGAAGGCCGCCAAGGAGACCCTGAGCGCCGGATCGGCCGGGGGACCGGCCGCAGCGCCGGACGCGGCTCCCGAGACCAAAGGTGCCGGCGGCCGCCTCTTCGAGACCCTTTCCAACATCCCGGTGAAGACGCTCTACACCGAGGCCGATCTTCCGGCGGATCTCGACGCGAAGAACGCGAACCCCGGCGAGTTCCCCTACACGCGCGGGCTCCATCCGGGGATGTACCGCACGCGCCTCTGGACCATGCGCCAGTTCGCGGGCTACGGCAGCGCCGAGCACACGAACGAGCGCTTCCATTACCTCCTCGGCCACGGCATGACCGGCCTCTCGACGGCGTTCGACATGCCGACCCTGATGGGCTACGACCCGGACCACCCCATGTCGCTCGGAGAGGTCGGGCGCGAGGGGGTCGCGGTCTCGACGCTCGAGGACATGGAGATCCTGTTCCAGGGCATCCCGCTCGACCAGGTCACGACCTCGATGACGATCAACGCGCCCGCGGTCGTGCTCCTCGCGATGTACATCGCGGTCGCCGAGAAGCGCGGCATCACACCCGACAAGCTGGGCGGCACGATCCAGGCGGACATGCTGAAGGAGTTCATCGCGCAGAAGGAGTGGATCTGCCCGCCGCGGCCCTCGGTGAAGATCTGCGTCGACATGATCGAGTGGTGCGCGAAGCACATGCCCAAGTGGAACTCGATCTCGATCAGCGGCTACCACATCCGCGAGGCCGGCGCGACGGGGGTCCAGGAGCTGGCGTTCACGATCGCGGACGGGATCGGCTACGTCGAGGAGTGCGTGAAGCGCGGCATGGACGTCGACGACTTCGCGCCGCGGCTCAGCTTCTTCTGGGACGTTCACAACGACTTCTTCGAGGAGATCGCGAAGTTCCGCGCGGGGCGGCGCATCTGGGCTCATCTCATGAAGGACCGCTTCGGCGCGAAGAATCCTCGTAGCTGGCAGCTCCGCACGCACGCGCAGACGGCGGGCGTCTCCCTCACGGCGCAGCAGCCCTTGAACAACGTGGCGCGGGTCGCGATCCAGGCGCTCGCGGCGGTGCTCGGCGGCACGCAGTCCCTCCACACGAACTCCATGGACGAGACGCTCGCGCTTCCGACGGAAGAAGCCGCGACCGTGGCGCTCCGCACCCAGCAGATCATCGCGTACGAGTCGGGCGTCGTGGACACGCCCGATCCGCTCGGCGGCTCCTACTTCGTCGAGGCGCTCACGGATCGCGTCGAGAAGGAGGCGATGGCCTACATCCGCCGGATCGACGAGATGGGCGGCATCATCACCGCGGTGGAGCGCGGCTATCCGCAGAAGGAGATCGCGGACTCCGCGTACAAGTTCCAGCAGCAGGTCGAGCGCGGCGAGCGCGTGATCGTGGGCGTGAACCGCTTCCAGACCGAGGAGGAGATCACGATCCCGGTCCTCCAGATCGATCCCGAGATCGAGCGGCGCCAGATCGAGCGCGTCCGTTCGGTGCGCGCGAAGCGCGACGCGGCGAAGCACGCGGCGGCGATCGGCGCGCTCCGGGACGCCTGCATGAGCAACCAGAATCTCGTCCCGTTCGTGCTCGACGCGGTGCGCGCGAACGCCACCCTGGGCGAGATCAGCGACGTGTTCCGCGAGGCGTACGGCGTCTACCGCGAGCCCGCGGTCTTCTAGGAACGAGGAGGCGACGACGGTGGCGAAGATCCGGGTGCTGGTGGCGAAGGCGGGGCTGGACGGCCATGACCGCGGGGCGAAGGTCGTCGCGAGCGCCATGCGCGACGCCGGATTCGAGGTGATCTACACGGGGCTCCACCAGACGCCCGAGATGATCGTGCAGGCCGCGGTCCAGGAGGACGTGGACGCGGTGGCGCTCTCGATCCTGTCCGGGGCGCACATGACGCTCTTCCCGCGAGTGCTCGAGCTGATGCGCGCCGCGGGGATCGGCGACGTGCTCCTGACGGGCGGCGGGATCATCTCGAAGGAGGACATGGCGGCGCTGAAGTCCCAGGGCGTGGGCGAGCTCTTCGGACCCGGCACGTCGACCGGCGCGATCGTCGAGTACATCCGCGGCGCGGTCGAAGCGAAGCGCGGCGGCAAGGCCGTCGCGGGGACGAAGGGGTAACCCATGCGCGCGGGGGACCGGCAATGAACAAGGTCGTCCAGAACGCGGCCGAGGCACTCCAGAAGGCCGGGATGCGCGACGGCGTCACGATCGTGCTCGGGGGATTCGGGCTCTCCGGCATTCCGGAGAACCTGATCCTGGCGCTCCGGGAAACCGGCGTGAAGGATCTCACCTGCGTCTCGAACAACGCCGGCGTGGACGACTGGGGGCTCGGGCTCCTCCTCCAGACGCGCCAGATCCGGAAGATGATCTCGAGCTACGTCGGCGAGAACCAGACCTTCGAGCGGCAGTTCCTCTCCGGCGAGCTGGAGGTGGAGCTTTGCCCGCAGGGAACCCTCGCCGAGCGCATCCGCGCCGGCGGCGCGGGCATCGGCGGCTTCTTCACCCCGACGGGCGCCGGGACCCTGGTCGCCGAAGGGAAGGAGAGCCGCGTGATGAACGGACGCGAGTACATCCTCGAGATGCCGATCCGGGGCGACTTCGCCTTCGTGAAGGCGTGGAAGGGAGACCGCACCGGAAATCTCGTCTACCGAATGTCCGCTCGCAACTTCAATCCGATGGCCGCGACCGCGGGCAACGTGACGCTCGCGGAGGTCGAGAACCTCGTCGACCCCGGCGCGATCGATCCCGATCACGTGATCACGCCGGGAATCTTCGTGAACTGGATCTTCCAGGGGACCTATGGACCCAAGCGAATCGAAAAGAGAACGAATCGTCCGGCGGGCGGCGCTCGAGCTTAAGGACGGGTACTACGTGAATCTCGGCATCGGCATGCCGACCCTCGTGGCGAACTACATTCCGCCCGGGATCGACGTGACGCTCCAGTCCGAGAACGGCGTGCTCGGCGTGGGCCCGTACCCCGAGGAAGGACGGGAGGACGCGGACCTGATCAACGCGGGGAAGGAGACCATCACCGTGCTCCCCGGCGCCTCCTTCTTCTCGAGCGCGGACTCGTTCGCGATGGTGCGTGGCGGGCACGTGGATCTCACGATCCTCGGCGCCATGGAGGTCGACCAGGAAGGGAATCTCGCCAACTGGATGATCCCCGGGAAGATGGTGAAGGGAATGGGCGGCGCCATGGACCTCGTGGCCGGCGCGAAGCGCGTGATCGTGACGATGCTCCACGGTGCCAAGGACGGCTCCTCGAAGGTGCTGAAGCAGTGCACGCTCCCGCTCACCGGGAAAAAGGTCGTCCACCGCATCATCACCGAGCTGGCCGTGATGGACGTGGCGCCGGGCGGGCTCCGGCTCGTGGAACGGGCGCCGGGTGTGAGCATCGATCAAATCGTGAAGGCCACCGAGGCCAACCTCCTCATCGAGGAGGTCTGCGAAATGCCGGTTTGACCGGCGGCAAAGGGAAGGAATGACCACGACCACGACCGAGACCCGCGGCGACGACATCTACGAGCTGACCGAGGATCAGCGCGACTGGAAGGAGACGCTCCGGGAGTTCGCCGACAAGGAGATCGCGCCCCGGGCCAAGGGGTACGACGACGCCGGCGAGTTCCCGTGGGAGAGCGTGAAGAAGATGCGGGAGCTCTCCCTGTTCGGGCTCGCCTTCCCGGAGCAGTACGGCGGGCAGGGCGCCGGAACGCTCGAATACGCGATGGCGGTGGAAGAGGTCTCGCGCGCGTGCGCGTCGACGGGGATCACGCTCGCGGCGCACGTCTCGCTCGGCACCTGGCCCATCTTCGCGTTCGGCACCGAGGAGCAGAAGAAGAAGTACCTTCCCGCGCTCTGCACGGGCGAGAAGCTCGCCTCGTTCGGGCTCACGGAGCCCGAGGCGGGCTCCGACGCGGGCGGCACGAAGACCCGCGCGGTGAAGGAAGGCGACCACTGGGTCGTGAACGGGCGGAAGATCTACATCACGAACGGCTCGGTGTCGGGGACCACGGTCTTCACCGCGGTCACGACGCCGGGGAAGGGCGTGAAGGGAATCAGCTCGTTCGTGGTGGAGCAGGGCACCGCCGGCTTCTCTCCGGGCACGCGCGAGAAGAAGCTCGGACACCGCGCGAGCGACACGGTCGAGCTCATCTTCGAGAACATGAAGATTCCCGCGGGGAACATCCTCGGCAAGGAAGGCGAGGGGTTCGTCCAGTTCATGAAGACGCTCGACGGCGGGCGGATCTCGATCGGGGCCATGTCGCTCGGGATCGCGCAGGCGGCGCTCGACGCGTCGGTGAAGTACGCGAAGGAGCGAAAGCAGTTCGGGAAGTCGATCGCCGACTTCCAGGCGATCCAGCTCCTCCTCGCGGACATGGTGACCGAGCTGGAGGCGGCGCGGCTCCTCGTGTACGCGACCGCGCGCTTGAAGGACCGAGGGCAGCCGTACACGCGCTTCTCGGCGATGGCGAAGCTCAAGGCTTCCACCGTGGCCATGCGCGCGGCGGACGCGGCGGTGCAGATCCACGGCGGGGCGGGATACATGACGGACCATCCCGTGGAGCGCTACTTCCGGGACGCCAAGCTGATGGAGATCGGCGAGGGAACGTCCCAGATCCAGAAGCTGATCATCGCGCGGGAGATCCTGCGCGAGGCGGGGCATCGGATCGGTTCATAGCCTCGGAGGCGGCTGCTCCGACGTCGGAGGCGGTTCGGTTCCCCGGAACGCGGTCCCAGCGGCCGCATCCAACATTCGATAGGGCACGGGTCGAAGTACCCCCAGGCAAGGAGAGAGACGTGGCAGATCGTGACGCCTACATCGTGAGCGCCTGCCGGACCGCCATCGGCGAGTTCCTGGGCGGGCTTTCCACCATGACCGCGCCCCAGCTCGGCGCGATCGCGATCCGCGAGGCGGTCACCCGCGCGGGCGTGGATCCGGAGCAGGTGGACGAGGTCCTGATGGGGAACGTCGTCCAGGCCGGCGTGGGGCAGGCCCCCGCGCGCCAGGCCGCCATCCACGGCGGGATTCCGAACACGGTCTCCGCCACCACCGTGAACAAGGTCTGCGGATCCGGATTGAAGGCCGTGATGCTCGCCGCCCAGGCGATTCGCGCGGGCGACGCGGACGTGATCGTGGCGGGCGGCATGGAGTCCATGTCGAACGCTCCGTACTACCTTCCCAAGGCGCGCACCGGCTACCGGCTCGGGAACGGCGAGCTGGTCGACGGGGTGGTGCACGACGGCCTCTGGGACTCCTTCAAGAACTTCCACATGGGGAGCGCCGCGGAGCTGATCGCGCGGAAGTACAACGTCACGCGCGAGGACCAGGACCGGTTTTCCGTCGAGAGCCACCAGAAGGCGGTGAAGGCGCAGGCCGAGGGTGCGTTCAAGGACGAGATCGTGCCGGTGATGATCGCCCAGAAGAAGGGCGAGGCGAAGTGCTTCTGCGTCGACGAGCGGCCCCGGAAGGACACGACGATGGAGACACTCGGGAAGCTCCGCCCCGCGTTCGAGAAGGAAGGCTCCGTGACCGCGGGGAACGCGCCCGGGCTGAACGACGGCGCGTCGGCGGTGATCGTGATGTCCGGCGACGCGGTGAAGCGCACGGGTGCGAAGCCGATGGCGCGCGTGAACGGCTACGCCGCGGGCGGCGTGGCGCCGGAGATGGTCTTCTACGCACCGGTGATCGCCGTGCGGAAGCTCGCCGAGAAGCTCGGCCGGAAGACGAACGAGTGGGATCTCATCGAGGCGAACGAGGCCTTCGCGGCGCAGGCGATCGTGGACGGCCGCGAGCTGGAGTGGGACTTCTCGCGCGTGAACGTGCGCGGCGGCGCGGTCGCACTGGGGCATCCGATCGGCGCGAGCGGCGCCCGCGTGCTCACGACGCTTCTCTACGCGATGCGGGACCGGAAGGCGAAGTCCGGCCTCGCCACCCTCTGCCTGGGCGGAGGGAATGCCGTGGCCCTGAGCGTCGAGGCCGTATGAGTCACGCCGCGGCTCCGGCCGCGTCCGGCACCGGGACCGGTACGAAGGCGCCGGTCGCGGTCCGCCCCGTCGTCGTGGTCGGCGCGGGGACGATGGGGAGCGGGATCGCCCAGGTGTTCGCGTCCTCGGGCCGTCCCGTGCTCCTGATCGAGCCGAGCGAGGCCGCGCTGAAGCGCGGGCTCGCGGGAATCGAGAAGAGCCTCGGCCGCCTGGTCGAGAAGGGTTCGCTGCCCGCCGGCGCGCGGGAGGAGACGCTCGCGCGAATCGTGACCCGGGAAGACGAGTTCCCGCTCGCGGAGTGCTCCATGGCCGTGGAGGCGGTTCCCGAGCGTCCGGAGCTGAAGCGCGAGGTCTTCCGGTCCCTCGACGCGAAGCTCCCTCCGGCGGCGATTCTCGCCACCAACACGTCTTCGATCTCCGTGACCGAGCTGGCCGCCGTCACGAAGCGCCCCGCGCGGTTCGTCGGCATGCACTTCATGAATCCGGTCCCCGTGATGCAGCTCGTCGAGATCGTGCGCGGGCTCGAGACGAGCGACGAGACCGTCGCCGAGACGGTGGAGCTGTCGAAGGCCCTGGGCAAGGTCCCCGTGGTCGTGGCCGATCGTCCCGGGTTCGTCAGCAACCGGGTCCTCATGCCGATGATCAACGAGGCCGCGTTCACGCTCATGGAGGGCGTCGCGGACCGCGAGGCGATCGACACGGTCATGAAGCTCGGCATGAATCATCCGCTCGGTCCGCTCGCGCTCGCGGATTTGATCGGCATCGACGTCTGCCTGGACATTCTGGAGGTGCTCCACCGCGGGCTGGGAGAGGACAAGTACCGCCCCTGCCCGCTCCTGCGCACCATGGTCGCCGCCGGACGGCTCGGTCGGAAGACCGGGCGCGGGTTCTACGAGTACACGAAGCCGTAGGTGGGGCGACCATGAACTTCCAGCTGACCGAAGAGCAGCAGATGCTCCACGACGCCGCGCGCGAATTCGCGAACGGCGAGATCGCGCCGCTCGCGGAGACGATCGACCGCACCGAGACGATCCCGGACGACCTGCGCCGGAAGCTCCGCGAGAACAGCTTCTTCTCGCTCCTGATCCCCCGTGACTTCGGCGGCGTCGAGGTCGACGCGGTGAGCTACGTGGGCATCATGGAGGAGCTGTCCCGCGCGTCGGCCGCCGTGGGGATCACCATCTCGGTGCACAACTCCGTGGCCGCGGGTCCGATCCGCATGTTCGGCTCGAAGGAGCAGAAGGAGAAGTGGCTCCCGCTCCTCTCGGAGCGCGCGCTCGGCGCCTTCGCGCTCACCGAGCCCAACTCGGGATCCGACTCCGCGGCGCTCACGACGCGCGCCACCAAGACGGAGGGCGGCTACCAGCTGAACGGCGCGAAGACCTTCGTCACGAATGGAAAGTACGCGGACGTCTTCGTGCTGTTCGCCCGGACCGGGACCGAGTCGAAGCACCGTGGGATCACCTGCTTCCTGGTGGAGAAGGGGAGCCGCGGGCTCACGATCGGCCGCGCGATCGAGAAGATGGGGATCCGGGGCTCGGACACCGTGGAGCTGCATCTCGAGAACTGCTTCGTGCCGGCCGCGAACCGGCTCTGGGACGAGGGGCACGGCTTCCGGGTCGCGATGCAGACCCTGGACGGGGGCCGGATCGGCGTGGCCGCGCAGGCGGTCGGGATCGCGCAGGCCGCGCTGGACGCGGCGGTGAAGTACGCCAAGGAGCGCGTCCAGTTCGGGAAACCCATCGCGGAGTTCCAGGCGATCCAGTTCTCGCTCGCCGAGATGAAGGCGCAGGTCGAGGCGGCGCGCCTGCTGACCCTCCGGGCCGCGTGGCTCAAGGACCAGGGCCTGCCGCACGGGCCCGAGGCCGCCATGGCGAAGCTCACGGCGTCGGCGACCGCGCGCGACTGCGCGGACCGCGCGGTCCAGATCCACGGCGGGTACGGCTACACGAAGGAGTTCGCGGTGGAGCGCTACTACCGCGACGCGAAGGTGACCGAGCTCTACGAGGGGACGTCCGAGATCCAGCGCATCGTGATCGCCTCCTCGCTGCTGCGCGGCGGTGCGCCCGCGCCGAAGGTGGAGTCGGGCGTGGAGACACGCACCACGTGACGTTCCGTTCGAAACGACCGATCCCTAGAGTCGACCAAGACCCAAGTCCCAAGTCCCAGGTGATCCTTCGATGAAGTCAACCGTCGCCGTACTCAAGACCTCGCCGGCCACCGTGGTCCGTGACTTCGTGAGGCTCACGGAGCTCGCGGGGCTGAAGGAGGAGCTGAAGCCCGACAAGACCACGCTCCTCAAGATCAACATCTCCTGGCACGTCTACTATCCGGCCTGCTCCACGAGCCCGTGGCAGCTCGAGGGCGTGATCCGAGCGCTCCTGGAGTCCGGGTTCTCGGCGGACCGGATCCTCGCGGCCCAGAACTCCACGGTCGTGGTCGACCCGCACGTGGGGAACAAGAACAACAAGCTCGAGCCCGTGCTGGACCGGTTCGGGATCCGCTCGATCTGGCTCAACGACAAGGAGAGCGAGGCCGACTGGATCCGCTACGAGCCGAAGGGGAAGATGCTGGTGCTCCGGGACGTGTACCCGGAGGGGCTCATGATCCCGAAGAGCCTGATCGGGTCGAACATCATCCATCTGCCGACCTTGAAGACCCACGTCTTCACGGAGATGACGGGCGCGATGAAGAACGCGTTCGGCGGGCTCCTGCACCTGAAGCGCCACTGGACCCACAGCGTGATCCACGAGACGCTGGTCGACCTCCTCACGATCCAGAAGGAGATCCACCCGGGGATCTTCGCCGTCATGGACGGCTCGATCTCGGGGGACGGCCCCGGTCCGCGCGCGATGCGGCTCCGCGTGACGAACCTCATGCTGGCCTCGAAGGACCAGGTCGCCATCGACGCCACGGCGGCGAAGCTCATGGGCTTCGATCCCATGACGATCCGGTTCATCCGGCTCGGGCACGAGGCGGGGCTCGGGAAGGGCGATCCGCGCGAGATCGAGCTCGTGGGGGACGACGTGAGCGACGTGAACCTGGGCTACTCCCGGAACGAGAACACGTTCGCCTCGAAGGGCCAGAAGCTCATCTACCATGGACCCCTGAAGCCTCTCGAGGGGTTCTTATTGCGAAGCCCCCTCGTTCCGTGGTCGTATGCGGCCAGCAGGCTCTACCACGACGTGTACTGGTATCCCTGGGTGGGGAAGCCGCGGAAACGGTCGATCATGAATACGGAGTGGGGGCAGCTCTTCCGCGAGTACGAGCCCAAGGGGGACGGGGACCAGTAGCCCGGCTGCGGCCGGGGTCGCGTCGGTGATCACGCGCGGCGAGGCCGCGCAAGGAGAAGGGGGCGGCATGAAGGCAGCCAGTCACCACCATCAGTCCGGCACGCGGGCGCTACTCGTCGCACTGCTCGCCGCCGCCGGTCTCCTGCTCGGTTCCTTTTCCGGGGCCTCCGCTCAGACCGACGAGTGGGCTCAGGAGCTCGAGAAAGGGAAGCCCGAGGAGACGACCTCTCCCTCCGAATCCTCCGACGGAGACGCTCCCGACCGCGCCGAGGCTCCAGACAAGAGCGATGCTGCCCACGCCGGCGAACGGGCCAGTGTCACGCTCTCCCAGGAGCCCTACCACTACGTCGCGCCGCTCATCGACACGAAGTATTCGGTCGGCCCCGCGGAGTTCCTCGGCATCGACATGCCCTCCGATCCGCCCGGAGCGAAGGCGGTGCGCCTGATCGGAACGATCGAGGTCGAGGGCCAGGGAGACATCCAGGTGCGGCTCTTCCGCCACGCCGACTACCAGAACTGGCTGAAGAAGCGTGGGGGCAGGAAGGCCGAGCCCTACTGGACGTCGAAGAAGCTCCGGAAGATCACCATGGACCATCCCCTCACGCAGGGCTCGCCCGTTGTGCTCGTGATCGACAACGGCTACTCGGTCCGGACCCCGAAGAAGGTGAAGACGCTCCTCCAGATCCAGTACGAGCGGACGGGAGCCGTCCCCGCCGCGACGACCGCCTCGAGCACGAACAAGCCCGCCGAGGACGACTTCATCGTCCCGCGCTCGGACACGGAAGAGGTCATCCCGCCGCCTCCGCCGCCTCCCCCGTCGGAGTAGGCGACAGAGTCCACCGCTCCGGAGTTCGCGAACATGCTCCGGAGCATGTGCCGGAACGGCACAACCACTTGCCCCGGGGCAAGTGAGTTTGATCTTGGGTTAATCGTTAGCCGCAGCCTCCAGGACGTGCCCCCGACTCCCTCGTTGTCCCGCTCGACCGCGGTGAGCCGGCGGGCTTCTTCGCCTTCGGTCCCCTCAACAGCAGGAGCTGGCCGCTACCTCGCTGCTCCAAGTGCCTCGGCATCTCCACGTTGTGCGCCTGCACGGCGATGAGCCAGGTGTCCTGTCCGAAGATCTCGCTCACGTTGAGGATGCCCGTGCTCTCCCACGCCCCTCCGATGCCGCGCGGGAGCAGCTCGCCCTTCGTGGGGTCTCGCTCGGCGACCTCGGCCATCACGTCGACGCGCCGGCCCTGCGTGTCGTAGCGCAGGATGCGCGAGGGGTGGAGACCGCGGAACCCCCCCGGGTCCTCCTGGATCCAGACGTAGCGGTCGTCCGAGTCGATGTTGTCGGGCCGGTGGATGTCGTCTCCCTCATCCCCGTCCAGCAGCACGCGCAGCTCCTCGACGCGCGTGGGATCGAAGGGATCGAGCCGCATGGAGTAGAGCCGCCCCTTGCCCGTGACGAGGCGTCCCGTCACGGGATCGAAGAAGTCGTCCGATCCCGTGTCCGTGAAGAAGAACGAGTTCGCGTTGCTCCGGTCCACCGCGGCGTCCTCGAGGCGCACGAAGTTCGTGCTCCCGGCCGCCTGAGCACGCGCTTCGAACACGCGCGGGGAGAGCCAGGGACCGCCTTCGCGCGCGGATACCGGCACGAACCTCCCCGTGATCGGACGGCCCTTGGTCACCATCGAGGCGAGCCGGGTCCGCTGGGATCCCGCCGGCGGATTGCCGCGGAACACGTACAGGTTCCCGCGCCCCGACAGGAACGCGGCGTCGTTCTCGGCGAGGTACATGTAGAGCTGGGACTCCCCCGGGTAATAGTCCTCGGTCAGGATCGCGACGAGCTTTCCGGAGGAGACGGGGAGGATCAGCGTCATCTCGTGCGCGAAGCGGCCGAGCCAGGGAAGGTGCGTGACCGCGCCGCTCCGCGCCTCGACCGCCACCACGAGTCCCTCGTGGGGGCCATCGACGGCCTCCTCGTTCATGAGGAAGGTGGGCTGCAGGAATCCCTCGCGCGAGCCGGCGAGCTGAGCCGCGCAGAACCGGGAGTACCCCTCGCTGCCGTCCACCAGGAGATCGCCCGCCAGGATGCCCAGGTTGCGCAGGTCGAGCGCGAGCCGCGACATCCGCGCGCTCGGGCCGAAGCCGTCGTAGCGGATCTCGTGGGCGACGTAGATCTCCGCGATGCCGGCGGTCTCCGTCTTCCGGATCCCGAGGCCGTCGGGCTCGGGAGGGAAGATGTAGGGGTAAGTCGAGGTGTCCGGAGGCGCGAGGCTGTCTCCGACCGTGATGATCGGCATGACCGTGACGTCCTCGCGGAGGGGCCGCACCATCGGAAGGGACGTGGTGCGCGTTCCCGAGCCCGGGCCGATCTGGAGCGGGCCGCGCACGAAGCCGACGAGCGCAAAGGCGGAGGCGAGCGCGATGCCGAGCCACGCGCGGGACCGGTGCCCGCGGGTCACGCGTTCCGCCTCTGACAGAGCTCGACGAGGACGCCGTGGAACGACCGCGGGTGGAGGAACCCGATCCGGAGCCCGTGGCTTCCCTCGCGCGGCGTCCGGTCGATCAGCTCGAGCCCGAGGGCTTCCGCCTGCCGGAGCGCGGCCTCGAGATCGGGGACGAGGAACGCGAGGTGGTGAAGCCCTCCGCGGCGGGACTCGAGGAACCGCCCCACGGGGGTGTCCGCGGCGGTCGGCTCGAGGAGCTCGAGGAGCGTTCCGTCCGTCGCTCCTTCCGCGCCGCCTGAATCCAGGAACGCCACCTCGAGGCCCATCGACGCGATCGCTTCGCGGTCCCTGACGCGATATCCCAGCGACTCCCAGGCGGGGATCGCCGCATCGATCGAGGGCACCGCAATGCCGATGTGGGCGAGACCCAGCGTCCGAAGCGCGGCCTCGGTCACGGCGTCGGGACCTGCTGATGCCAGAGAAGAACGATCACGATCCCTCCGAGCGCGATGCGGTACCACCCGAACGGCTCGAGGCCGCGGCGGGTCACGTATCCCAGGAACCCCTGGATCGCGAGAACCGCGACGATCGCGGAGACGACGAGCCCCACGACGAGCGGAGCCGGCCCCCCCAGCTCCGGTCCCGTCAGGCCTTCGTAATTCTGGACGAGGTCGAAGAGCGTGGCCATCCCCAGCGTGGGGAGCGCCAGCAGGAACGAGAACTCGGCGGCGGCGACCGGGGAGGCTCCCAGGACGAGCGCCGACATCATCGTCATGAGCGCACGGGAGGTGCCGGGCCAGAGCGAGAGGCACTGCGCGAGCCCGATCAGGAGCGCCATCGAGACCGTGATGTCGTCCACCGTGCGGACCGGAGGCTCCCCGCGCCTCCGGCGGAGCCATCGCGCGACGAGGAGGATCAACACGCCCCCCGCGATCAGCGCGATCGCCACCGGGCGCGGGCCGAAGAGGTGCTCCTTGATCGTCTTGTGGAGCGCCACGCCGACGAGCGCGGCGGGGAGGAACGCCACCGTCAGCTTGACCAGGAGGGCGCGCCCGCGCGGATGCGGCGAGACCGCGCCCGCGAGGAGCTCGCGCACGCGGTCCCGGTAGAGCCAGAGCACGGCGAGGATCGCCCCTCCCTGGATCACGATCTCGAACGCGTGAACCGCGTCTCCCGTGAGGCCCATGGCGTACGAGGCGAGGATGAGGTGCCCGGTCGAGGAGACGGGGAGGAACTCGGTCAGCCCCTCCACCGCGCCGAGGATGGCGGCCTGGAAGAGGTTCACGCCGGGGGAACGGCTCCGTGATTCGCCGGAGTGGAGGCGTCGGGACCCCTCACGGCGCGATCAGGCCCTGGGGTCATGCGTTCCATACACGCGGCGGAGCGCGTCGGAGATCTCGCCCAGCGTTCCGCCCGCCTTCACCGCGTCGATGACCGCGGGCACGAGGTTGAGATCGCGCCGCGCCGACTCCTCGACGCGCCCCACCGCGTGCCGGGCGAGATCCATGTCCCGCGCCTCCTTGAACTCGCGCACGCGCGCGACCTGGCGCTCCTCGAGCCTCGGATCGAGCGCGAAGATCGGGCGCGCCATGTCGTCGGGATCGCCGAACCGGTTCACTCCGACCACGACCTGCTCGCCCCTCTCGACGCGCTTCTGGTACTCGTACGCGCTTCGCTCGATCGCCCGCGCCTGGTGCCCGGTCTCGATTCCGCGCACGGCGCCGCCCAGCGCGTCGATCGCCTCGATCATCTCGCGCGCCTCGCGCTCGATCCGGTCGGTGCGCTCCTCGATCGCCGCCGCGCCCCCGGCGGGATCCACCGTGGCGGCCACGCCGGTCTCGTACGCGAGCACCTGCTGCGTGCGGAGCGCCGCGGTGGCGGCCTCCTCGCTCGGGAGCGAGATCGCCTCGTCGAAGGAGTTGGTGTGGAGCGACTGGCACCCGCCGAGCACGGCGGACAGCGCCTGGATCGCGACACGGGCGATGTTGTTGTGGGGCTGCTGCGCGGTGAGCGACGAGCCCGCGGTCTGGGCGTGGAAGCGGAGCTTCAGCGAGTTGGGATCGCGCGGATGGAACCGCTCCTCCATCAACCGCGCCCAGAGCCGCCGCGCCGCGCGATACTTCGCGATCTCGTCGAGAAATCCGTTGTGCGCGTTGAAGAAGAAAGAGACGCGCGGCGCGAACCGGTCGACGGGGAGTCCCCGGTCCACCGCGGCGCGAACGTACTCGAGCCCGTTCGCGAGCGTGAACGCGACCTCCTCGACCGCGGTCGAGCCGGCTTCCCGGATGTGGTATCCGCTCACCGAGATCGTGTTCCACTGCGGCACCTCGTCGGCGCCGAACTCGAAGAGGTCCGTCGCGATCTTGAGCGACGCGGCCGGAGGGTAGATGTACGTGCCGCGCGCGATGTACTCCTTCAGCACGTCGTTCTGCACGGTGCCCGAGAGCTTTTCGCGCGGGATGCCGCGCCGGTCCGCCACGGCCACCACGAGCGCGAGGAGGATCATCGCGGTCGCGTTGATGGTCATGGAGAGCGAGACCTTCTCGAGCGGAATCCCGCGCAGGAGCCGCTCCATGTCGTCGAGCGTGGAAATCGCGACGCCCACCCGTCCGACCTCGCCCCTCGCGCGCTCGGCGTCGGAGTCGTATCCCATCTGGGTGGGGAGGTCGAACGCGACCGAGAGCCCGGTCTGTCCGAGCGAGAGGAGATAGTGGTACCGCTCGTTCGAAGCCTCGGCGGTGCCGAATCCGGCGTACTGGCGCATCGTCCAGAGCCGGGAGCGGTACATCGACGGATGGATGCCGCGCGTGTACGGAGGGTCGCCAGGGGCTCCCGGCGCGGCGCCGCCCGCGCTGCCGGCCTTGCCGACCGCGCTGCCCGCGCTGCCCGCCCTTCCGCCCGCGATCGTCCGCGCGAGGTCGCCGAGCGCCACGCTCAGCCCTCGTCCGGCCGGATCGCGAGGAGGAGCGCTCCCGTCTCCACGGCCGTGCCGGCCTGGACCGCGACCGACGAGACCTTGCCCGCGAGCGGGGCCGTGAGCGCGTTCTGCATCTTCATCGCCTCGACCACCACCACGGGCTGTCCCGTCTCCACGGAATCGCCCGCGCGCACCAGCACGTCGACGACGAGTCCCGGCATGGGCGCGTGCACCTCGCCGCGGGTGAGGTCGGCCGCCTCGCGCCGGCGGCCGAGCGCGGGAGCGCGCGGATCGCGGACGCGGAACGCGCGCGCGACGCCATCGCGCTCCACGACGAGGTCCGTCCCCTCGCGGCGCACGGTCGCCTCGACGGGCTTGCCGTCGATCCGCACGCGCATGAAGGGGCCGAACGAGCCCTCCACGCGGACCTCGCGTCCGTCGATCGTGACGACGAAGCCGTCCCCGGAGGGTGTCACCACCGCCGTGAGATCACGCCCGTCGTGATGGAGCACGAGGTTCACCGGCGGCCCCCGGCGCCGCCCGCGCGGAGTCCCGGGAGCGCGGCGCGCCACCGGCTCGTCTTCGTACCCCTCGCGGCCATCGACTCGGTCATGGGCCTCCGGAATGCGGCGCCGTCCGTCCGCGCGAAGACCGCCGCCATCGCGGCGTCCTCGAGCAGCGCGCCGTCCTCGGCCGCGGGCTCCGCCCGGCGGAACGCGTGGGTGAGATAGGCCGTGTCGTACTCTCCGCTCACGAAGGGTTCCTGGCGCAACAGCCACCGGTGGAGCGGGAGCGTCGTGCGCACGCCTTCGAGCGCGCACTCCGCCAGCGCGCGCCGGGCGCGCGAGACCGCCTCGGGGCGGGTCGGCGCCCACACGATGATCTTGCCCACGAGCGGATCGTAGTAGACGGGCACCGCGCCGCCCGCGCGCACGCCGAAGTCCACGCGCACGCCGGGACCGGCCGGCAGCTCGAGCCGTCGCACCGTGCCCGCGTCGGGGAGGTATCCGCGGTCGGGATCCTCGGCGTACACGCGGAACTCGATCGACGCGCCGCGCGGCGCGATGTCGTCCTGCCCGTATCCGAGCGCCTCGCCTCGCGCGACCCGGATCTGCTCGCGCACGAGGTCCATCCCGAGCACCATCTCCGTGACCGGATGCTCCACCTGGAGCCTCGCGTTCATCTCGAGGAAGTAGAAGCGTCCCTCGCGATCCATCAGAAACTCGGCCGGTCCCGCGTTCGTGTAGCCTCCCGCGCGCGCGACGCGAACGGCCAGCGCCCAGAGCTCCCGGCGCTTCGCGTCGTCCAGCGCGGGAGAGGGAGTCTCCTCGACGAGCTTCTGGTGGCGGCGCTGGATCGAGCAGTCGCGCTCGCCCATCGCGAGCACGGTCCCGTGCGTGTCGCCCAGGATCTGCACCTCGATGTGGCGGGGTTTCTCGAGCCAGCGCTCCAGATAGAGGCGGTCGTCCCCGAACGCGCTCCGCGCCTCGCCCTGCGTGAGGCGCACGGCCTGCTCGAACTCGGCCGGTCCGTTCACGCGGCGCATGCCCTTGCCGCCGCCTCCGGCGGCCGCCTTCAGCACGACCGGGTAGCCGATCTCCTCGGCCGCGCGGCGAAGCGCTTCGGGATCCGAGACGGGACCCGGCGTGCCGGGGAGCACGGGAACCCGTTCCCGAATGGCGAGCTCGCGGGCGCGCACCTTGTCGCCCATGGCGCGCGTGGCTTCGGGTGTCGGACCGATCCAGACGAGCCCCGCGTCCTCGACGGCCTGCGCGAATGCGGCGGATTCCGCGAGGAAGCCGTACCCGGGGTGGATTGCGTCCGCGTCCGCGCGGCGCGCCGCTTCCAGCACGCGCTTCGCGTCGAGATAGCTCTCGGGCGCGGGGGCGGGGCCGATCCGGTGCGCCTCGTCGGCGGCGAAGACGTGCGGCGCGTCCCGGTCCGCGTCGGAGAAGACCGCGACGGACGGGATCCCCATCTCGCGAAGCGTGCGGAAGACGCGAACCGCGATCTCGCCACGGTTCGCGACGAGCACCTTGCGGATGGCGCGGGTCGCGGCCGGACCTGCCTTGGCCGGAGACTTCTGGGACGCGCGCGGGGACCTGGACGTCATCGGGCGACTCCCGTCAGAGCGGAATGTTGCCGTGCTTCTTCGGCGGCAGCGTCTGGCGCTTGTTCGCGAGCATCCGGAGCGCGCGGATCAACCGCGGCCGGGTCTCCTGGGGCTCGATGACGTCGTCCAGGTAGCCGAGCCCCGCGGCCACGTAGGGATTCGCGAACTTCTCGTTGTACTCCTCGATCAACGTGGCCCGGGTCCCGGCGGGGTCGCCGGACTGCTCGATCTCCTTCCGGTACACGATGCTCACCGCCCCCTCCGCCCCCATGACGGCGAGCTGGGCGCCGGGCCAGGCGACGTTGTAGTCGCCGCGGATGTGTTTCGAGGACATGACGTCGTACGCGCCGCCGTAGGCCTTCCGCACGACCACGGTGAGCTTGGGCACCGTGGCCTCGCAGTAGGCGTAGAGGAGCTTCGCCCCGTGGCGAATGATGCCGCCCCATTCTTGCGTCGTGCCGGGAAGGAACCCGGGCACGTCCTCGAAGGTCACGAGGGGAATGTTGAAGGCATCGCAGAACCGCACGAAGCGCGCGCCCTTGACCGAGGAGTTGATGTCCAGCACGCCCGCGAGCGCGGCCGGCTGGTTCGCCACCACGCCCACGGACCGGCCGTCGAGCCGCGCGAAGCCCACGACGATGTTGGGAGCGTAGTGCTCGTGCACCTCGAAGAAATCGCCGCCGTCCACGACGAGCCGGATGATCTCCTTCACGTCGTACGGCCGGTTGGGCTCGGCCGGCACGATGTCCCGGAGCCTCGGCTCCATGCGGTCGGCGGGATCGCTCGATTCGTTCCTCGGAGCCTCGTCGACGTTGTTCTGGGGCAGGAAGGACAGGAGCCGCCGGATCGCGACGAGGCACGCCTCGTCGTCCTCGACCGCGAAGTGGGCCACGCCGCTCTTCGTGTTGTGGCTCATCGCGCCGCCGAGGTCCTCGAACGTGACGTCCTCGTTCGTCACCGTCTTGATCACGTTCGGGCCGGTCACGAACATGTGGCTCGTCCCCTTCACCATGATCACGAAGTCCGTGATCGCGGGGGAGTAGACGGCGCCGCCGGCGCAGGGGCCCAGCACGGCGGAGATCTGGGGCACGACGCCCGACGCGAGGGTGTTCCGGAGGAAGATCTCGGCGTAGCCGCCGAGCGACTGCACGCCCTCCTGGATGCGCGCGCCGCCGGAGTCGTTCAGGCCGATGATGGGAGCCCCGTTCTCGAGCGCGAGGTCCATCACGTTCGTGATCTTCTTCGCGTTCTCCTCGGAGAGGGTCCCCCCGAAGACGGTGAAATCCTGCGCGAAGACGAAGACCTGCCGCCCGTCGATCGTGCCGTAGCCGGACACCACGCCATCGCCGGGAATCCGGCGGTCGGCCATGCCGAAGTCCGTCGTGCGGTGCTCGACGAAGACGCCCGTCTCCTGGAAGGAGCCCGGGTCGAGGAGGATGTCGATCCGCTCCCGGGCCGTGAGGCGGCCCTCGGCGTGGAGCTTGGCCACGCGGTCCGGACCGCCCCCCTCGAGAACGGCCTGCTTGCGGCGCCTCAGCTCTTCGATCGGGGTCGAACGGGTCAGAGCGGGTGACTCCGGGTCCGGTGGGCAGCGGTCCGATTCGTGGGCGCCATCGTATCCGATGCCCGGGTCGGGCGCAATCCGGCCCGGCAGACGGGGTTCTGGGCCATCTCGGGCGGCCGGCCCGTCGCGAGCGGAGCCGTCGCGGGCCAGGACTCCCTGGGCGACCTACACCCGATCGCGGGAGCGCACCAGGTCGGAGACCGCCGACACCAGCTCCCCCGCATCGACCGGCTTGCGGAGATAGGCGTCGTAGCCCGCGCGGAGGATCTGGTGCTCGTCCTCCGCGCTCGCGCGCGCCGTCAGCGCCAGGGCGGGAGTATCGCCGCCCGCGTGCCGGCCGCGGCCGCGGACGTCCCGGATCAGCGCGATCCCGTCCGCGCCCGGCATGGAGATGTCGCTCACGATCACGTGCGGTGTCGAGGTCTGGAGGACGCGGAACGCATCCTCCACCGACACCGCACTCTCCACGCTCGCGCCGAAGCGCCGGAGCACCGCGCCCACCGCCTCGAGCGCCTCGGGATCGTCCTCCACCGTGAGGACGTGGACGCCGGCCAGGGTGGACGAAGCGTCCCTTCCGCGCACGCCGTTCGCCGTCGCTCCGGGGAGCGCGCAGGGAAGCGTGACCCGGAACGTGGTGCCGCGGCGAAGACCGGGGCTCGACGCCTCGACGCGCCCGCCATGGAGCTCCACGATGTGCCGTACGATCGCGAGTCCCAGGCCGAGCCCTCCGCTTCGAGCGGGCGAGGGCCCCGCCACCTGCTGGAACGGCTCGAAGATCCGACTCGCGGACTCCGGCTCGAGCCCGATCCCCGTATCCGTGACCGTGATCGAGACGTGGTCGCCCGTCCCGCTCGCGGACACGTCCACGCGTCCGCCCTCCGGCGTGAACTTCATCGCGTTCGAGAGGAGGTTCCAGACCACCTGCTGGATGCGGTGCGGGTCGCCCCAGCAGGGACGCACGCCGGGCTCGACCGCGCTCCGGATCCGGATCGACTTGGCTTCCGCCGCGGGACGGATGCTGTCCATCACGTTCTGGATGACCGTGGCGAGATCCACCAGGTCCCGTTCGAGGTGCATCTTTCCCGAGAGGATCCGCGAGAGATCGAGGAGATCGTCGATGAGCGAGGCCTGGAGCCGCGTGTTCCGCTCGATCACCTCGAGCCCGCGCTCGAGCTGCCCCTCGTCCACCTCTCCCGAGCGGAGGAGCGTCGCCCACGTGAGGATGATCCCGAGCGGGGAGCGGAGCTCGTGCGAGAGGCGGGCCAGGAACTCGTCCTTCGTTCGGTTCGCCGCCTCGACCGCCACCCGCGCGTCCTCGGCGTCCTCGCGTGCGCGCTGCTCCCTCGCGAGCGCCTCCCGCAGCGCGTCCTCCGCCACGCGCGCCCGGAGCAGCGCCCGCACGGTCGCGAGGAGAACCGCCGGTTGGAGCGGCTCCGTGAGGCTCGCGTCCGCGCCTCCTTCGAGCGAGCGCACCGTGTCCTCCTCCGCCACGAACGTGGCGGAGCACTGCAGCACGAGCACGGAGGCGGTCTCCGGATCGCTCTTGATGCGCCGGCAAACCTCCCATCCGCTCAGGTCCGGGAGCTTCACGTCGAGAAGGACGAGCCGGGGCTTCTGCTCCCGGATGAGCCGCAACGCGTCCCCTCCGGAGCGGGCCTCGAGAATGGTGTAGCCCGCGTTCCGGAGCGTGCGGCTCTTGTGATAGAGCCCGAGCTCGTTGTCGTCGACGACGAGGATCAGCTCGCGGCTTTCGTGGGTCACGGCCCGCCTCCTACGCCGCGGACGTGCCGAGCTTCAGCGCGTCCTCGACCACCGCGAGGACACCCTCGCGCGAGATGGACTCCTTGCTCACCACGGCGCACGCGAGCTCGGAGAGGTCGCGCCGCTCGCCGGGGGCGAGCGCTTTCGAAGTCACGACGACGACGGGGATGTCGCGAGTTTCCTGCGCGTGCTTGAGCCGGCGAAGGACTTCCACGCCGTCGGGCTGCGGCATCATGAGGTCCAGGCAGATCACGTGTGGGCGCTGACGGGCCGCCTCGCGGATGGCTTCGTCGCCGCTCGACACTTCCAGCACTTCGAGCGTGGGAACCGCGAGATGCTGCCGGAGCACGTACCTGCTGATCTCCTCGTCGTCCACGATCATCACGCGACGCATGGAGCCGGGCGACGTGAGCCTCGTCAGCGCCTGGATGAGCCGCTGCCGGTCGATCGGCTTGACGAAGTAGAGGTCCGCCCCCAGCGCGAGCCCTTTTCGGGTGTCGTCGACCGAGCTCATGACCATGACGGGGAGGTCCTCGGTCTTGTGCCGGCGCCTCAGCTCGGTCAGGAAGCCCCAGGAGTCCTCCCCCTGGAGGAGCACGTCGAGAACGACCGCGCGAGGGGTCACCGCTTGGAGGACGGCCCACGCCTCACGCACGGTCCTCGCATGGAAGAGCTGGAACCCGCTGGTCGCGAGGTAGCGCTCGTAGATCATCACCGTCTCGTCGCTGTCCTCGACCACCAGGACGGGCACCCGGCCCGGGTCGACATCCCAGGACTCGGCGGCGCCATGGGCGGCCTGGTAGCGGAGGGGAATGTCCGCCGTGAACGTGGAGCCGGCGCCCAGCACGCTTTCGATCCCGACGGTCCCCCCGAGGAGGCCGGCGAGCCGGCGGCAGAGCGGGAGCCCGAGGCCGGTGCCGCGGACCTTTCGCTGCAACCGGTTGTCCACCTGGGTGAATTCCTGGAAGATGCGCTCCTGGTCCTCGGGCGCGATCCCGATGCCGGTATCGCGCACGGCGAACCGGATGGACTCTCCGTCCGGGGAGCGCCGGGCGGACACGCACACCTCGCCGCGCTCGGTGAACTTGAGCGCGTTCGAGATGAAGTTGCGCAGGATCTGGGAAACCTTTCCCTCATCCGTGAACATGGGCGGAAGGTCCGCCGGATCCTCGAACACGAGCGCGACGGACTCGTTCACGAGCAGGGGACGGAGCATCCCGCGGAGCGCTCCGAACAGGTTTCCGACATCGAACATCGCGGGCCGGACGGTGGACTTCCCAGCCTCCACCTTCGCGAGGTCCAGGAGATCGTTCACCAGCTCCGAGAGATCGTCCGCGGCGCGCTGGATGAAGGAGACCTGGCGTTCCTGCTCGGGCGTGAGGTTGCCGTCCGCGCGATCGAGGAGGAGCCTCGCCAGCGCCTGGATCGAGTTGACGGGTGTCCGGAACTCGTGGGTCATGTTCGAGAGGAACCGGGACTTGAGCTCGTCGGCCCGGCGGAGGTGATCGGCCTTCTCGTCCAGCTCCGCGTAGAGTGCGACGACCCCTCGGTTGGTGTCCTCGAGCTCCCGGTTCAGGATCGTCAGCTCGTCCCGTCGCCTCGTGAGCTCGTCCAGTGCGAGAAGGAGCTCCTGGTTCTGCCGCTGCACCTCCTCGACGGGGTCGAGCGGCTTCTGGTGCAGCAGGTCGCCCGTGAGGCGGAGCAGGCTCCTCGTGCTCCAGAAGGAGGCTCGCGCGGGAAGGAGCTTCGTGAGCGTCACCACCGTTCCCATCCGCTCTCCGGGCGTCACGTCGAGCTTGTCCACGAGACGGCTCGCGCCGACGATGCCGACGCCCATCCCGGTCCTGGAGCGATAGCGGCCCTCGAGGATCTCGTCGAGATTCGGGATCCCGGGTCCGGGATCCGCGACGCGAATGACGAGAACCTGGGGGGAGGTGGAACCCTCGACGCGGAACTCGACCATGCCCTGTCCCGCGTACTGGTACGCGTTGCGCGCGATCTCCGAGACCGCGGTCGCGATGCGGGTCTGGTCCTGGCCGTCGAAGCCGAGGATGCCGGCGATCTGCTTCGATCGCTGGCGCGCGAGCACGATGTCCCGCTCGGAGCGGATCGCGAGCGCGAAGAGACAGGGATTCATGCGGCCTCCCGGAGAAAGACGATCGTCGCGTCATCGTTCCCGCGCCGGTGGTCGCGGAAGAGGAGCCCCGCGGAGACCATCGGGTGCTTGCGGAGGATCCCCGGATAGGACTCGAGCTTCCACCGGGAGCCGATCCCATCCGTGTGGAGCACCACCGATGCGTGCGGGGGGAGCGGGTATTCGAGCTCGTGCGGCTGCCGTGCCGAGTGGCCCACGATCCCGTGGTCCGAGATCATGTGGCGGGACGTCTCGCCGAGGACGACGCCGGAGATGTTCCCGATCCCGGCGAAGCGCACGACGCGACGCCCTCGATCGATCCGGGCGATGGCCGCGGCCGCGCCGCGCGTGGCACGGAGCACGCCGTGCAGTCGCGTCATTCCCTCGGTGGGAGAATCTCCGGGGTGAGCCCGGAAGCAGGCGACGGCGGTCTGGGCCGCCTCCTCCGCTCCTGGACCGTGGCCCAGGCCGTCCACGACGAGCACGGTCGTGACCGAGGCGCCGTTCTCGATGGCGAACGCGTCCCCGCACGCGGTCTCGCCGGGGCGAGGGGCGCAGACGGCGCCGGCGAGAACGGCCTTCGGCCGCGCCGGCTCGCTCGAGACGAGCGCGTAGATCACGGTACCGGCCGATCCCGTGTAGATGTCGAATTCCGAGGCGGACCGCCGGATGGCGCCGAGCCCTCCGCCGAGCGTTCCGGTGCTGGAGACGCCGTCCCGGAAGCTCGTCTCCAGGGATCCGATCCCCGGGCCCTGATCCATGGCCAGGACGCGAAGGGATGCGCCGTCGCCGTTTCGCTCGGCGCTCATGACGATCTCGCCGTCCCGGGCGTACTTCACGAGATTGGTCGCCGCCTCCGTGACCACCAGTCCGACGCGCCCCGTGTCCGACTCGCCGAGTCCGACCTGGCGTGCCAGCTGGAGCGCCGCGCGGCGGGCATCACCCGCCTGGCTCCGCTCTCCCACGCGCAACAACTGCATCACTTCCATCGTGTGATGGTCACCTTCGTGCCTTCGCCCACCCGAGACTGGATGTCGAACTCGCTCGAGAGACGCTTCGCGCCTCCGAGTCCGAGCCCGAGCCCGGACCCGGTGGAGAAACCGTCCCTCATGGCCTCCTCCAGGTTCGGGATCCCGGGGCCCTGGTCCTGGAAGGTCAGACGGAGACCTCTCCGTGCGCCGTCGTTCAGGGCCTCGATCCGCACCGCTCCGCGCCCTCCATAGAGGACGATGTTGCGCGCCAGCTCGCTGGCGGCGGTCACGATCTTCGTCTGGTCGATGAGGCTGAACCCCAGCGAGACGGCCCACTCGCGCGCGAGCTGCCGCACGGCGACGACGTCCTGCGAGGATGCAACCTCCCGCGTCTCATCCCTCAGAACGGCCATCGAGTCCTGACGTACCGTTCTTCGTGTTCCGAATCAGATCCAAACCCCGTTCCACGTTCAGCGCCGTGATCACCCCGGGGAGCGAGAGCCCCAGCTCGACCAGCGTGATCGCCACGGCGGGACGCATGCCGACGACGACGGTGCGGGTGTCGAGAATCCGCGCCATGCCCGCGATGTCGCCGAGCACCCGTCCAATGAACGAGTCCACGATCTCGAGCGCCGAGATGTCCACGATCAGACCCTTCGCCCGGCTCTCCGAGATCTTCTCCATGATGTCGTCCTGCAGCGTGATCGCGAGCCGGTCGTGCATGTCCACCTGGATCGTGACCAGGAGACAATCGCCCATGCGCAGGATCGGGATCCGTTCCACGGGGACCCGTCAGGAAGACGAAGAGGTTGGAGTGGACGAGGACGGCCCCGACGAAATCGCCGGAAGGGCGCGATGCCCGTTGCGCGTCACCGCCATGCCGCTCTTGTGCAGTGCCACCGCGAACGCGTCGGCCAGGGTCGACTTCGTGGTCACGTCGCCCAGGTCCACGCCCAGGTGAACGATCGTCTGGGCGATCTGCGGGCGGATTCCGCTGATGATGCACTCGGCCCCCATGAGGCGTGCCGCGGCGACCGTCTTCAATAGATGCTGCGCGACGAGCGTGTCCACGGTCGGCACCCCGGTGATGTCGAGGATGGCGTGGGTCGCTCCCGTCTGGACGATCTTCTCGAGCAGGTTTTCCATCACGGTCTGCGTTCTCGAGCTGTCGAGGGTCCCAATGACCGGGAGCGCCAGAATCCCATCCCAGAGCTGAACGACCGGCGTGGAGAGCTCCGACAGCTCGTCCTGCTGCCGCCGGATGACCTCTTCGCGGTTCCGCTGGTAGAGCTCGACCGTGTGGAGCCCCAGCCGGTCCAGCAGCACGGTGGCGGCCCACAGCTCGTTCTGAAGGGCGCTGGGATCGTCCCCGACCTCGTCGCGGAGCCGGTCGTACAGAGGTTGCTTGAACGAGAACACGAAGGTCGCGGTCTCGCTCGGACTGAAGCCCATCCGGGCTCGCGATAGGGAATAGGCCGAGAGGAGGTCCCTCATTTCGGCCCACGCCGCCCCGCCCACTTCCTGCGCGAGCCCGCCGCGCTGCAGGCCGTCCCTCAGATGGATCAGAAACCTGCGCGACTGTTCGCGAAGCTCGTCATCCTGGATGAGGTCGCGGCGCGCGGTCAACGCCGCGAGCTGGCGCTGCACCCACTCGGAGAGCAGCTGCTCCTCGTGATGGCGAACGATCTCCGGAATCCGACTGCTGGTCGTGGTTGGCATTGCGGATGTTCCTCGCAAAGAGTGTCCGGGGCTTCGAGCGCGCTGCGAATCGAGAGCTATAAGCGTAGGCGCACGGAGAAATTCGAGGTAGAGGAATTGTTATAAAGTCACCCCTCGCGGCGACCCCGAAGGGTGCGGTTCCAGTACCTGCACGGGGAAGGGGCTGCAACCGACCTCCCAGGTAGGAACCCGCCTCCCTTCCTCGGCGGGAACATGAAGATCGGCCCTCATTCCATTGGTAAGAGATAGATTACGGCTGCGACTACTCGGCTCCGCTCGCCCTCTCGAAGCGGATCGGGTTAGGATCATGGAATGAGCGCGCCGTCTCGTGGGGTCCACGGCCTGCACCACATCACCGCCATTGCGGGACCGGCCCAGGAGAACCTCGATTTCTACGCGGGAATCCTGGGCATGCGTCTGGTCAAGAAGTCCGTCAACCAGGACGACCCGGGCACCTACCACCTCTTCTACGCCGACGCCGAGGGCCACCCAGGGACCGACCTGACGTTCTTTCCCTGGTCCGAGATGGCCCCTCCACGCCACGGGCATGGTCTCGCCGTCGAGGTCTCGCTCGAAGTGCCCGGGGGAAGCCTCGGCTTCTGGGGCGACCGGCTGGCCGGATATGGGTTCATCCCGGGAGGCGTGGAGTCCCGGTTCGGAGAGCCCACGCTGCCGGTGACCGACCCGCACGGCCTGTCGCTCACCCTCGTCGAGGCCAGGGAAACACGCCGGCCCTTCGCTCCCTGGTCCGGGAGCCCCGTGCCTCCCGAGCGCCAGGTTCGTGGTCTTCACGGCGCGCGGCTCTGGGAACGGGATCCGCCGACCACCGCGGCCTTCCTCCAGGAGAACCTCGGATTCCGCAAGCTCGCGGAGGAAGGCCCCTGGGTGCGATACGGATTCGACGACGCTCCCGGAATCGTGGATGTGCGCGAATCGCCCGAAGCGCGGCGCGGCGCATGGGGCGTCGGCGCGGTACACCACCTCGCGTGGAGCGTCTCGGACGAGGCGCACCAGCTCGCGGTGCGCGAGCGCGTGGAGCGCGCGGGCGCGAGGCCCACGCCCGTGATCGATCGGTTCTGGTTCCGTTCGGTCTACTTCCTCGAGCCCGGAGGCGTCCTCTTCGAGCTGGCGACCGAGGGACCGGGGTT
>DASTBC010000041.1 GCA_035712245.1 Candidatus Eisenbacteria bacterium | reverse complement strand
CTCCTTCTTCTTCATCTTGCGAAGGACCGAGTCGGTCGTGACCTCGGCGAGCGTCTTCCGGGGCTGGACCAGCGCGGTGGCCGTGATCAGGCCGCACAGCTCATCCACCGCGAAGAGCGCGCGGGCCATCGGGGTGACCCGGGGCGTGCCGCTGTAGGAGGCGTGGCCCAGGATGGCCTCGATCATTTCCGGAGGATAGCCCCTCTCGCGAAGGATGCCGCATCCCACGAAGGGGTGCTCCTCCTTCGAGGGATGCTTCTCGTAGTCGAAGTCGTGGAGGAGCCCGGTCACGCCCCAGAGCTCCCCGTCCCCACCGAGCCTCCGCGCGTAGGCCCGCATGGCTGCCTCGACGGAGAGGGCGTGCTTCCGGAGCCCCACTCCCTCCGTGTGTTCGTGGAGCAGGGCGAGGGCCTCGTCTCGATTCAGGAGCATGGGAACGGCGGTCTCGGCGTGGGAATCCATGGGCCTCTCCCAGGAAGTCGGGATGATACGGTGGAAGTCGCGGGCGGACAAGGCACTGGGGCGCTTGCCGGCCGGCGAATTTGACCCCCCTACGGCGCTATGATACCGTTTCCCATTCGCTTGGAAACGTGAAACTTACGCGGGACGCTCGGGGGTCGTGAACCCGGAGCCGTCCAGGGGGCATCTCCACATCCCATGAACCGAACCGAGCCGTCGAAACAGACCGAGCTCCCGAAGAACTACGACCCGATCTCGGTGGAAGGACGCTGGTACGACCACTGGGTGGAGAAGGGCTACTTCCGCCCCCGGGAGGGGCCCGAGTCGCCCTTCGTGATCCTGATTCCTCCCCCGAACGTGACCGGTAGCCTCCACTTCGGGCACACGTTCGACCACACGATCCAGGACCTCCTCTCGCGCTGGCAGCGCATGAGCGGCGCGCCGACCCTCTGGCTCCCCGGGACCGACCACGCCGGCATCGCCACGCAGAACGTGGTGGAGAAGCGTCTCGCCGAGCAGGGGAAATCCCGCCACGACCTGGGCCGCGAGGCGTTCGTGGCGGAGGTCTGGAAGTGGAAGGAGGTCTACCACGGCCGGATCACCCAGCAGATGAAGCGCCTGGGCGATTCCGTGGACTGGTCCCGTGAGCGGTTCACGATGGACGAGGGGCTCTCGCGCGCCGTGCGCGAGGTGTTCGTGAGGCTCTACCGGAAGGGACTCATCTATCGCGGCAACCGGATCATCAACTGGTGCCCGCGCTGCCGCACCGCGCTCTCCGACGAGGAAGTGAACCACATCGACACGGACGGGAAGCTCTACGTCATCCAGTACCCCGTGAAGGATTCCAAGCGGAAGCTCACGGTGGCCACGACGCGGCCCGAGACGATGCTCGGCGACGTGGCGGTGGCGGTGCACCCCAAGGACAAGCGCTACGCGCCGCTCCACGGGAAGACGGCGATCCTGCCCTTCCTGCGCCGCGAGATGCCGATCATCCAGGACGAGTCGGTGGACCCCAAGTTCGGGACCGGCGCGGTGAAGATCACGCCCGCGCACGATCCGAACGACTTCGAGATGGGGCAGCGCCACGGCCTCTCGCCGGTCACGGTGATGGATCCGGGCGCCGTGATGAACGAGAACGCGGGGGACTTCCGCGGGCTCACGCGCGAGGAGGCGCGCCAGCGCATCGTGGAGGCGCTGAACGACCGCGGACTCCTCGTGAAGGTGGAGCCGCACCGGCACGCGGTGGGGCGGTGCGACCGCTGCGACACGGTGGTGGAGCCCTATCTCTCGCTCCAGTGGTTCGTGAAGATGAAGCCTCTGGCGGAGCCCGCGCTCGCGGGCGTGGAGAAGGGCGATCTCACGATCCTGCCGCGCCGCTGGGAGAAGGTGTATCTCCGCTGGCTCGAGGGGATCCGAGACTGGTGCATCTCACGGCAGCTCTGGTGGGGACACCGGATCCCGGTGTGGACCTGCGCGAAGTGCCAGGAAGAGATCGCGGCCGTGGAAACGCCCACGACCTGCGGGAAATGCGGCAGCACGGAGCTCACGCAGGACCCGGACGTGCTCGACACGTGGTTCTCGTCGTGGCTCTGGCCGTTTTCGACGCTCGGGTGGCCGGAGGAGACGCCGGATCTGAAGCGTTTCTATCCGTCGAGCGTGCTCGTCACCGGGCCCGACATCATCTTCTTCTGGGTCGCGCGCATGGTGATGGCCGGCTACGAATTCATGGGCTCGTGTCCGTTCCGCCAGGTGTACCTGCACGGGATCGTGCGGGACGCGCACGGCCGGAAGCTCTCGAAGTCGCTCGGGAACTCGTCCGATCCGATCGAGCTGATGGATCGCTACGGCGCCGACTCGCTCCGCATGACGCTCGTGCTCCTGTCGCCGCAGGGAAACGACATCCACGGCTTCTCCGACGAGCGCGTGGATCTGGGACGGCACTTCGCGAACAAGCTCTGGAACGCGTTCCGGCTGGTGCATCCGCATCTCGAGGGGTACGCCCCGGACGAGGCCAAGGCGCGTCCGCTCCTGAACGACGCGGACCTCTGGATCCTGAGCCAGCTCGCGTCCACGGTGCGGTCCGTGACGCGCAACCTCAAGACCTACCGGATCGGGGACGCGGCGAAGGACATCTACGATTTCACGTGGCACGAGCTCTGTGACTGGTACCTGGAGCTGGCGAAGCCGCGCCTCTACGCGGGGCCGAACGCGCCGGATGCCGCGGCGGTCCGCTTTACGATCCAGCAGGTGTTCAGCACGGTCTTGCGGCTGCTCCATCCGTTCATGCCGTACCTGACGGAGGAGCTGTGGCACGCGCTTCCCGGCACGACCGGCGACGTGGCCGTGGCGGAGTGGCCGGCGGCGGGAAGGGGCGCGGCGAACCCCGCGGCCGAGTCCAAGATCGCGCTCCTGAAAGAGGTGGTGGGCGCGGTGCGCAACCTCAGGTCCGAGATGAACATCGCCCCGGCCCGCAAAGCGCCCATCCTGATCCGGGCCGAGGGCCCGGACGCCGACGTGCTCCGGGAGCAGCGGGACTGGATCCTCCTCCTGGGACGGGGGGAATCCCTCGAGGTGGGGCCGCAGGTCCAGAAGCCGGAGGTGGCGGCCTCGGCGGTGGTGCGCGAGCACGAGATCTTTCTGCCCCTGGCCGGCCTCATCGACGTGGAATTGGAGCTGGGCCGGCTGCGTAAGGAGTATGAACGGATCTCCCGGGAGTTCGACGCGTCCCGCCGCAAGCTCCAGAACGAAGACTTCCTCGGCAAGGCCAAGAAGGAAGTGGTCGACCGGGAACGCGAGAAGTTCGAAACCCTCGGGTCCACCAAGGAGAAGCTGGAGCGGAACCTGGAGGTATTGAAGAAATGAACCTGCGCCCTGTATCGACCGCCCTGGCTGTGGCAGGAACGTTGGGTCTGGCCGTTGTTCTGGCGATGGCGCCGACGATCCTTCCGGCCCAGCCGAGGGATCGTGATGCCGCGCCGGCCCCGCGCATGGGTGACGCCGTCCCCGTCTCCCCGGAAGTCGCGGGGGCGAGGGACATCGGCGTGACCGTCTACAACGAGAATCTGGGCGTGGTCCGGGACGTTCGCCGGTACAGCGTTCGGAGCGGCATGAGCGAGCTTCGCGTGACGGATGTCGCGTCCACCCTCGAGCCGACGTCCGTCCACCTGCGTCCCTTGGGGGACCCCGGATTCCACGTGCTCTGGCAGGACTATCGGTTCGACCTCGTCAACACCGACCGGCTCCTCGAGCGCTACCTCGACCAGCAGGTCGAGGTGTCCATGAAGGACGATCAGGTGAAGCGCGGAACCCTGCTCTCGTTCGATCACCAGTCCATCGTGATCCGCGAGGGATCGGGATCGATCTTGGTCCTGAACCGGACGGAGATGGAGCAGATCGCGCTGAAGGAGCCGCCCCAGGGGCTCGTGACCCGCCCCACGCTCGTGTCGCGGATCCGCGCGGACCGCTCGGGCGAGCAGAAGGTCGAGGTCTCGTACCTCGCGAACGCCATGTCCTGGCGCGCCGACTACGTGGCCACGGTGAACGACGCCGGCACGCAGCTGGATCTCCAGTCCTGGGCGTCGATCGAGAACCGCTCGGGGGCGTCGTACGAGAACGCGAAGCTCAC
>DASTBC010000040.1 GCA_035712245.1 Candidatus Eisenbacteria bacterium | reverse complement strand
ACGGCCGCGGCGATGGAGCGCACCAGCGCGCGCGTCGCCGCGTCCTCGATTCCCGCGCGCTGCCCGCGGTCGAGGCGGACGATCTGCTGGCGCGAGGTGTGGCTCGAGCCCGCGAGGATCCGCGTCTTCACGATCGTGCCCGCGCCGTCCCGGAGGAGCCAGCGCGCCTCGAGCTTCTCCTCCCGCAGCGAGCGCCGGAGGTCCGCGCCGGCGGGATCCTTGCCGATCCTCCCCACGAGGAGCGGCCGGCCTCCCAGCGCGCGGACGTTGACCGCGGCGTTCGCGGCGCCGCCCGGGACGCCACGTTCCTCCTCGAACTCGAGGATCAGGACCGGGGCCTCGCGGGAGATCCGGGACGAGCGGCCGAACCAGTAGCGGTCGAGCACGAGGTCGCCCACCACCGCGACCGGAACGCCGCGCATGGAGCGGACGATCTCGAGGAGACGCCCGGCGCCGAGAGCTTCGTCCCGTCCCTCACGCGAGCGGCGCGACGCGTTCTTCACCGCGCGCCTCGCGAGCCCGCGGCGTCGAGGAGGCGGGCGCGGGCCCAGCGGTCCGCCTCGTCGATCGACTCGAGCGTGAGCGGGGGCGCCGGACGGTGGGCCTCGAGCACCTCGTCCACGAGTTCGGTGAGCTCGCGAAACCCGATCGACTTCTGGAGGAAGAGGCGCACCGCCTCCTCGTCCGCCGCGTTCAGCACGGCGGGAGCCGTGCCTCCCTTCCCGAGCGCCTTCCTCGCGAGCGCGAGCCCGGGACACCGCGCGGGCTCGGGAGGCTCGAAGTGGAGCGTGCGGAGCGTGCCGAGCTCGAGCCGCGGCAGGGACGACCCCCATCGCTCCGGGTAGCTCAGCGCGTAGAGGAGCGGAAGCCGCATGTCGGGACACGAGAGCTGCGCGAGGACGGAGCCGTCCACGAGCTCCACGAGGGCGTGCACGATCGACTGGGGATGGATCAGCACCTCCACGCGATCGGGCTCGATCCCGAAGAGCCATCGCGCCTCGATGATCTCGAATCCCTTGTTCACGAGCGTGGCGCTGTCCACGGTGATGCGTTCTCCCATGGACCACGTGGGGTGGCGGAGCACCTCCTCGGGAGTCGCCTCGGAGATCGTCGCGAGGTCGCGCCTCAGGAAGGGACCGCCCGACGCCGTGATCACGATCCGGCGCACGTCCGAGGCGGGACGCCCGTCGAGGCACTGATGAAGGCCTCCGTGCTCCGAATCCACGGGGAGGATCTGCCCACCGTGCTCGCGCGCGATCGAGGCGAGGAGCTCGCCCGCGAGCACCACCGACTCCTTGTTCGCGAGCGCGACGCGCTTCCCCGCCCGGAGGGCGGCGACCGTCGACCGGAGCCCGGCGCTTCCCACGAGCGCGTTCACGACGACGTCCGCCCCGGGATCGTCCGCCAGGCGCTCGAGCCCGTCCGCTCCCTCGAGCACCTCGCCATGGAAGCGCCCGCGAGCCCGCGCCGCCGCCTCGGGGTCGGCGACCGCGATCGTGCGCACGCCGAACTCCTCCGCCGCGCGGACGAGCGCGGCGTCGTTCGCGCGCGCGCCCATCGAGACGAAGCGGATCCGGTCCCGGAACTCGCGGCCGATCTCGAGGGCCGACGCGCCGATCGAGCCCGTCGCGCCGAGGAGCGCCACGCGGATCACGGCGTGACGACCTGGAAGAGGAGGTAGTAGTAGACGATGGGCGCCGTGAAGAGGAGGCTGTCGAAGCGGTCGAGGACGCCTCCGTGGCCGGGGATGAGCCGGGAGGAGTCCTTGGTCTCGGCGTCGCGCTTCAGGAGCGACTCCACGAGATCACCCAGCTGTCCGAACACGCCCACGAGCGCGCCGAGCACCGCCGCGTCGAGAAGGCTGAGGTACGGCGCGAACCAGAAGTGCGCGCCGATCCCGGCCAGGATCGCCGCGACGAGCCCCGCGATGCACCCCTCGAGCGACTTGCCGGGGCTCACGTCCGGCATGAGCTTCGTGCGCCCGAGGAGGCGGCCCACGAAATACGCGGCGGTGTCGCAGGCCCAGGTCAGGCCGAACGCGAGCATCACGTACGTGAAGCCCTCGACGTACGGGCGCCCGATCGCGTACGGGAGCTCCCGCAGCATGACGAGGTGCGTCCCGAGCCATCCGATGTAGAGGAACCCGAGGAACGTGGCCGCGCTGTTCGCGACGGCCTGCTTCCCCGCCCCGCGCCGGAGCTCCGCCAGGAGCACGGCGCCGACCAGGATCGTGAAGAACCCCCCGACGTGCCATTCCTCGACCCGCTGCGTGCGAAAGCGAAGGAGGACTCCGACCGGCAGGAGGAGCACGGCGAGCATTCCGGACTTCCAGTGCGGCGAGAGGCCCTTCGCCTCGAGAAGCGAGTAGAACTCGCGGACGCCGAGTCCCACGACGGCCATCCCGAAGAGGAGGAACACCACCCCTCCGGTCCACGCCATCAAGACGAGGATCGGTAGGAAGACGACCGCGCTCAGGATCCTCGCGGGGAGGGAGGCGTCCCGGGCGCCCGCGCGGGGCGCGGCGCGGTCAATCGGCGCGGCCGAAGCGCCGGCTTCGGTGCTGGAAGTCATAGACCGCCTGATAGAGGTGTTTGCGGCGGAAGTCCGGCCAGAGCGTGTCGGTGACCCAGAACTCGGAATAGGCGGCCTGCCACAGGAGGAAGTTGGAGATCCGGAGCTCGCCGCTCGTGCGGATCAGGAGGTCGGGATCGGGCAGGCCGTCGGTGTCGAGGCGGTGCTGGAAGAACTCCTCGTCGATCGCGGAGAGCGGGATCTCCTTCTCCCGGTCCGCCTCCACGATGCGCCGCGCCGCGTCCACGATCTCGGCACGGCCGCCGTACGAGAGCGCGAGCACCAGCGTGAGTCCGGTGTTCCCCGCGAGGTACTGGCGCGTCTTCTCGAGGATCTCGCGGCTCTCCTTCGGCAGGAGGTCGACACGGCCGATGGTGCGCAGCGAGACGTTGTTCTTCTGGAGCTCCTCGCGCTCTTCCCGGAGCACTTCACCCAAGATTCGCATGAGGCCGCGCACCTCGCGCTGCGTGCGCTCCCAGTTCTCGAGCGAGAACGTGTAGAGCGTCAGGACCTTCACGCCCAGCTCGACGCATCCTTCCACGACCTCGCGTACGGAGCGGCGGCCGGCGCGGTGGCCCATGAGACGCGGAAGGCCCCGGCGCTTCGCCCAGCGGCCGTTCCCGTCCATGATGATGGCAATGTGTTCCGGAACCGGACGCCGCAGCACCTGCTCGAGGGTGGGCGTCTTGGCGGCGGTGGACTTCATCGGTTACGGGAGCAAGGTCCCGACTCCAGAGGCTCAGACCTCCATGACCTCGGCTTGCTTCTTGTGAAACAGCTCGTCCAGGACGGCGACGAAGCGGTCCGTGAGCTTCTGGATCTCGGTCTGGGTCTTCTTGCTGTCATCTTCGGAAATCTTGTGCTCGCGTTCCAGCTTTTTCAGCTCGTCGTTGCACTCCCGGCGGATCGTGCGGACGCGGACCCGCCCGTCCTCGACGATCTTCCCCAGCACCTTGACGAGATCCTTGCGGCGCTCCTCCGTGAGCGGCGGGAGATTGAGCCGCACGACGGTGCCGTCGTCGACCGGGTTCAGTCCGAGGTCGGACTTCTGGATCGCCTTCACGACCTCCGGGAGCACGTTGCGCTCCCAGGGCTGGATCACGAGAAGCCGCGCCTCGGGCGCGCTCACGCTCGCGACCTGCTGGAGCGGGACGTGGCTCCCGTAGTACTCGACCTTGATGCCGTCCAGGAGCGACGTGGTCGCCTTGTTCGTGCGGATCGTCGCGACTTCGTGGCGGATCGTCTCCACCGCCTTCTTCATCCGTTCCTCGGCGTTCTTCGCGAACTTGACGTCCATCCTTAGACCTCCACGGCCACCAGGGTTCCGACCGTCTCCCCCTTCAGGGCCCGCGCGAGGTTGCCCGGGACCGTCACGTTGAACACGACTATGGGGAGCCGGTGCTCCATGCCCATCGTGAACGCCGTCTGATCCATCACGTCCAGCCTGCGATCGATCGCCTCCCGGTAGCGGAGCGTGTCGAAGCGCTCGGCCAGGGGATTCCGCTGCGGATCCTCGGTGAAGACGCCGTCGACCTTCGTGGCCTTGAGCAGGAGCCCGGCCCCGATCTCGATCGCGCGGAGCACCGCGGCGGTGTCGGTCGTGAAGTACGGGTGCCCCGTTCCGGCCGCCAGGATCACGATTCGTCCCTTCTCGAGGTGACGAACCGCCCGGCGGCGGATGTAGGGCTCGGCCAGGGTCCGCATCTCGATCGCGGAGAGGACCCGCGTCGTGAGTCCCCGGTGCTCCAGCGCGTCCTGCAGCGCGAGCGCGTTGATCACGGTCGCGAGCATGCCCATGCTGTCGGCGGTGGTCCGGTCCAGCTCCTTCCCCGCGGCGGCGGTGCCGCGGATCAGATTGCCGCCCCCGATCACGATGCCGATCTCGACGCCTTCCTCGTGTCCCTCCCGGAGCTCCTCCGCCACGCGCCCGAGGGCGCTCGCGTCGATCCCGGTTCCCGCTTCGCCGGCGAGGATCTCCCCGCTCAGCTTGACGAGGACACGACGGTTCTCCGCCACGGGATCAGGCTTCTCCGATCCGGAACTTGGCGAACCGCCGCACGACGATGTTCTCGCCGAGCTTCGCGATCGCCTGGTCGACCAGCTCCTTCACCTTCCGATCGGGATCCTTGATGTACGGCTGCTCGAGAAGCGTGATCTCCTCGTAGAACTTGTCGATCTTCCCGTCGACGATCTTGGAGAGGATGTTCTCGGGCTTGCCCGTCTGCCGCGCCTGGTCCATGAGGATCGCGCGCTCCCGCTCGATCATGGCGGGATCGACGCCGGTGCGATCGACGGACTGCGCGTTGGTCGCCGCGATCTGCATCGCGAGGTTCCGGACGAGATCCTTGAAGTCGTCCGTGCGCGCCACGAAGTCGGTCTCGCAGCTCACCTCGATGAGGACGCCGAGCTGATCGCCCGGATGGATGTAGGCGTGGACGAGACCCTGGCGGGCCTCACGGCCGGCCTTGGACGAAGCGCGGGCCATGCCCGACTTGCGCAGCACGTCGATGGCCTGGTCCAGGTTGCCTTGGGTCTCGGAGAGGGCCTTCTTGCACTCCATCATGCCCGCGCCGGTTCGCTCGCGCAGCTCCTTGACGAGCGAGGCGGTGATCGTCATCGGTGACTCCTTCCTTCGTCTGCGATTCGGTTCGGTTTCGGGTGGGGCGGAATCGGCGAGCGCCGGTCCGGCGTCCCGCCGCTTCAGGCGCTCGCGACCGCGCTCGGCTCGTTCGGGACCGCGGCCTGCGCGGCCTCCGCCGCGAGGTCCGCGCCCTCCTGCGCCTCCTGGCGCGAGGCGAGCAGCGTGTCGCTCACGAATCTCGAGAAGACCCGGATCGCCCGGATCGCGTCGTCGTTCCCCGGCAGCGGGTAGTCGATCACGTCCGGATCGCAATTCGTGTCGACCACTCCGATGACGGGAATGGCCAGGCGATTCGCCTCCGCGACCGCGATCCGTTCCTTCTTCGTGTCGATCACGAACACGGCGGCGGGAAGCTGGCCCATCTCCTTGATGCCGGTGAAGATCTTCTCGAGGCGCGTGCGCTCCTTGTTGATCTGCGCCTGCTCCTTCTTCGAGAGATTCTCCAGCACCCCGTCCGCGTCCATCTTCTCGATTTCCTTGAAGCGCCGGATGTTCGACTTGATGGTCTTGAAGTTCGTGAGCATGCCGCCGAGCCAGCGCTCGTTCACGTACGGCATGCCGGCGCGGGTGGCTTCCTCGACGACCGCGTCCTTCGCCTGCCGCTTCGTGCCGACGAAGAGGACGACGCCGTTCCTCCGGGCGATGCCCTCGAGGAGCTGGCGCGCGTCGTGGAGCGCCTTCAGGGTCTTCTGCAGGTCGATGATGTAGATCCCGTTCCGCTCGATGAAGATGAACTTCTTCATCTTGGGATTCCAGCGGCGGGTCTGGTGCCCGAAGTGGACGCCCGCTTCGAGCAATTCCTTCATTCCAATGTCAGCCAATCGGTCCTCCGGTCTTGATCCTCCGTCCCATCGCTCCGCGCGGCTCCCGTGTCGGGAGACCCGCCGCCGCGGCCCGGGACGTGTGTGGTGGACGGCTCCACGAGGGAGCCGCCGGTCGTGCGATTACCGCTTCGAGAACTGGAAGCGCTTGCGGGCGCCAGCCTGTCCGTACTTCTTCCGCTCCTTCATGCGCGCGTCGCGCGTGAGGTACCCCTCCTTGCCGAGGAGCCCGCGCAGCGACGGATCCGCCTGCTGGAGCGCGCGCGCGACGCCGAGCGAGATCGCTCCCGCCTGGCCCGCGTGCCCGCCTCCGCGCACGGCGGCGATGATGTCGAACTTGTCGAGCATGTTGCCCGCGGTGAGCGGGCCCACGGCCTGGTTACTGAGCGTGATCCGCGAGAAGTACCGGTCGAGGTCGACGCCGTTCACGAGGCGCTTGCCGCTGCCGGGCACGAGGCGCACGCGCGCGATCGAGGTCTTGCGCCGGCCGGTGCCGAGATACTGGGTCGTTGCCAGGTCTACTCACCTCCCTTTTGGAGCCGGTTCTGGGACCACGGAAACGGACGGGGCATCTGGGCCTCGTGCGGGTGGTCGGATCCGGCGTAGATCTTGAGCTTCTTCATCATGGCCCGGCCCAGCCGGTTCCGGGGCATCATCCCCTTCACCGCGAGACGGATGATCTCCTCCGGCTTGTCGGCCTGGAGATCGCGATACCGGGTCAGCGTGTGGCCGCCCGGGTAGAGCGAGTGGCGGAAATACATCTTGTCGTCGCGCTTGCGTCCGGTCACGCGCACCTTCTCCGCGTTGATCACGATCACGTGATCGCCCACGTCCAGATGCGGCGAGTAGGTCGGCTTGCGCTTGCCCTTGAGCACGCTCGCGATGTCGCTCGCGAGCCGCCCGAGGATCTGCCCCTCGGCGTCCGCCACGTACCAGTCCTGACGGATCTCCGAGGCGCGCACCGAGTACGTGCCCATGGAATCACTCCTCCAACGGTCTGAGAGGGGTCAAACGCAAGAGGTTAGCAGGGGCCAGGTTCCGTGTCAAACGCGGAACCCAGATCGTACCCCGGCCCCCGGGCCGCTCCCCGCTCCGTGACGATCGCCGTGATGAGCCGCCCGGGCGTCACGTCGAAGGCCGGGTTCCGGGCCGGAAACCCCTCGGGGGCGGTCCGGACGGCCCCGATCGAGGTCACCTCGCCGGGATCCCGCTCCTCGATCACGATCCCGGAGCCGTCCGCGAGCGAGGCGTCCAGGGTCGTGGAGGGAGCGACGACCACGAAGGGGATCCCCGCCTCGCGGGCGGCCAGAGCCAGGCCCAGCGTCCCGATCTTGTTGGCCGCATCGCCGTTCCGGGCGATCCGGTCGGCCCCCACCAGGACCCCCTGGATGCCCCCGTGGAGGATCGTGTGGGCCGCGGCGGAGTCCGGAATGAGCGTCGCGGGGATCCCTTCCCGGCGGAGCTCCCACGCGGTCAGCCTCGCTCCCTGCAGGAGGGGCCGCGTCTCCGTGGCCCACACTTCGATGCCGCCGGAGCGTGTTCGATGGAGCGCGAGGAGCACCCCGAGCGCGGTCCCCCCGCCTCCCGTCGCGAGCGATCCCGTGTTGCAGTGGGTCAGGAAGCGGCGCTGGTCCGGGAAGAGCGAGGCGCCGTGCGCGGCCATGGCGCGCGAGGCCTCGAGGTCCTCGCGCCAGATCGCCTCGGCCTCGGCGCGGATCGACGCGGCCCATGCGTTCGGATCGCCGGGTCCGCTCGCCTTCGCGCCGGGCCCGCCGGCCGCGCCGGCGCGCGCGACGCGGAGCATCCGATCCACGGCCCACGCGAGATTGACCGCGGTCGGCCGACAGGAACGAAGCGCCCGGGCCGCTTCCTCGACGCGCGCGTGCCGCTGCGGGACCTCCCCCTCGCGCGCGGCCTCGATCGCGAGCGCGAGGGCGGCGGCGATCCCGATCGCGGGCGCGCCGCGAACGGCGAGCCGCGCGATCGCGTCCGCCATCGCCGTCGCGTCGCGGACCTCGATCCACACCTCGCGCTCCGGGAGGAGCGTCTGGTCGAGCAGGAGCAGGCGGTCGCCTTCCAGCCGGAAGGGCGCGAAGCTCATGCGCGCGGCGCCGGCGCCTGGCGCAGCATGCCGAGCAGGTGCTTCAGGTAGCTGAGCGGCAGTCCGACGACATTCGAGTACGAGCCCTCGATCGCCTCCACGAAGAGCGCGCCGTATCCCTGCACCGCGTACGCGCCCGCCTTGTCGAGCGGCTCGCCGGTCGCGACGTAGCGCCGGACGTCCTCGTGCTCGAGCCGGGAGAACTTCACGATGCTGCGGAGCGCGCCTCCCACCGACCGCCGCTCGCCCGCCTCGACCAGGAAGAGCCCCGTCCACACCTCGTGAATGCGACCGGAGAGCCGCTCCAGCATTCGCACGGCCTCCTCCTCGTCCGCCGGCTTGCCCAGGATGTCGCGGTCGATCGTGACGACCGTGTCGGCGCCCACGTAGACGACATCGGACGGGTCCGCGTCCCGGCGCAGGGCCTCGCGCGCCTTGGCCTCCGCGAGACGGAGCACGTGCGCCTCCGCGCGCTCTCCGGGCTCCGCCCGCTCGTCCACGTCCACGGGACGGGCCACGAAGCGCGCGCCGACGAGCGTGAGGAGCTCGATCCGGCGCGGCGAGCGCGAGGCGAGCACCAGCTTCGGTCCGAGGGGGTTGATCAGGTTCGTCTGCATGCGGCTCGTCTCAGTCCGCGGACTCGAGGAGGAACGTCGCGGGACCGTGGTTCACGAGCTCCACGTCCATCTTCGCCCCGAACTGTCCGAGCCTCGCGGGTACGCCGAGCGCGTCGAGCGAGGCGCAGAACTTCCGCCACACGGGCTCCGCCTCGTCGGGACGCGCCGCGGCGTCGAAGCCCGGCCTCCGGCCGCGCGAGGTGTCGGCATAGAGCGTGAACTGGGGCACGACGAGCGCGGCGCCGCCGATGTCTCGCACGGAGAGGTTCATCTTACCCGCCTCGTCCTCGAAGATGCGAAGCGTGGCACAGCGCTCGGCGAGCCGTTCACCGGCGCCGTCCGTCTCTCCGGCGCGCACGCCGAGGAGGATCAGGAGCCCCTTGTCGATGCGCGCGATCTCCGCGTCCTCGACCCGCACCGACGCGCGCGTCACGCGCTGCACGAGGGCCCTCACGACGTCGTCGGGCTCACGATGGCAACCGTCTCACGAAGCGAGCCCAGCCTCGCCTCCGCGCGGGCGCCCGAAGACCTGCTCGCGCTCCACCGCCTCGACCCCTTCCACCTGCTCCACCGCGCGCATCACCTGGCGCAGGTGCGCGAGGTCCCGCACTTCGACCACGAACGCGCCGCGCGCGTTCCGGTCGTTCGCCTTGATGCCGGCGGTCCGGATGTTCGTGTTCGTGGTCGCGATCGCCTTCGCGATGTCGGCGAGGAGGCTCTTCCGGTCGACGCCGAAGATCGAGAGCTTCACGGAGAACGCGTCCTCCTCCGCCGCGCTCCAGTCCACGAGCACGCGGCGCTCCGGCGCCACGCGGTCGTCGAACGTGTTCGGACAGTCCGTCCGGTGCACGGTGACGCCGCGCCCGCGCGTGACGATCCCCACGACGGTGTCGCCGGGCACGGGCTGGCAGCACTTCGCGAACGAGACCATGAGGTTGTCCACGCCCTGGATCCGCACGCCCTTGCCGGGGCGTCCCGTGATGGCGCGGAAGGTCTCGAGCGAGGCTTCCTTGATGCGCTGGACCGGGCCGACCCCCTCCGGGAACCACTTCTGGATCACCTGGGCGACCGACACGGTTCCGGATCCGAGCGCGGCGTGGAGCCCGTCCTCGTCCTTGTGCCCCATCGAATGGGCGAGTTGCTCCAGGGTCGTCGTCGGGGGCGGCGCGAGCCGGCGGCGCCGCATCTCGCGCTCGAGCATCTCCTTCCCCAGGGTCACGCTGTCCTCGTGCTCGGAGAGCTTGAGCCAGTGGCGGATCTTGCTGCGCGCGCCGGGGCTCGACGCGATCTGGAGCCAGTCGCGGTTCGGCTTCCCCATCGGCGACGTGATGATCTGCACCTTGTCGCCGCTCCGGAGCTCGTAGCGGAGGGGCACGATCCGCCCGTTGACCTTGGCGCCCACGCAGCGGTGGCCCACCTCGGTGTGCACCTGGTACGCGAAGTCGATCGGCGTGGCGCCGCGCGGGAGCCGCCGCAGCTCGCCCCGGGGCGTGAAGACGTAGACCTCGTCCTGGTAGAGCGAGGTCTTCAGGAACTCGAGGAATTCGTCCGGATCGGCGGCTGAGGACTGCCATTCCACGTTCCGGAGCGTGGGGGCGAGCTTCCCGAAGAGCTCCGAGTCGCTCCCGGAGCCTCCCTCCTTGTAGCGATAGTGCGCGGCCACGCCCAGCTCCGCGATCCGGTGCATCTCGTGCGTGCGGATCTGGAACTCCACCATCAGCCCGCCCGGGGCCACCACGGTCGTGTGGAGCGACTGGTACATGTTGCTCTTGGGCGTCGCGATGTAGTCCTTGAAGCGCTCGTGCACGGGCGTGAAGAGGTCGTGGATGATCCCGAGCGCGCGGTAGCACTCCGGCTTCGAGTGCAGGATGACGCGGATCCCGAGGAGATCGAAGATCTCCTCGAACTTCCTCCCCTGCGCCTTCATCTTCCGGTAGATGGACTCCAGGTGCTTGGGGCGCCCCACGACGTCTGCCTTGATCCCCGCCGCCACGAGCCGCTCGCGCACGGGCCGGATCGTCTCCTGCACGAGGCGCTCGCGCTCCTCGCGCTTCAGCGCGACCTTCTCCCGGATGTCCTGGTACGCCTCGAGATCCAGATACTTGAGGCAGAGGTCCTCGAGCTCCGACTTGATCCTCGCGATCCCGAGCCGGTGCGCGAGCGGCGCATAGATCTCGCGCGTCTCCCGCGCGACCTTGTGCGCGCGGGCCGGCCCGAGCGCGCCGAGCGTGCGCATGTTGTGGAGCCGGTCGGCGAGCTTGATCAGGATGACGCGGAGGTCCTTCGCCATCGAGAAGAGCATCTTCCGGAAGTTCTCGGCCTCCTCCTGCTCGGGGCGCTCGAAGTGGAGCGAGCTGATCTTCGTGACCCCGTCGACGAGCGACGCGACCTCGGGGCCGAAGGCCCGCTGGACCGAGGCGAGGGACTCCGTCGTGTCCTCGACGACGTCGTGGAGCAGGGCCGCCTGGAGGAGGGTCTCGTCGGCTCCGGCCCCCAGGAGCTCGGCCAGGATGGTCGCGACGGCGACCGAGTGCGTCACGTACGGCTCCCCGCTCACCCGCTTCTGGGAGCCGTGGGCGCGCGCGGCGAGGTCGTAGGCCGCCCGGATCTTGGAGGGATCGAGGGCCCGTCCGGACCGCTGGAGGATCTCGAGCAGCGGTCCCAGGGGATCGTTCGGGACCGAATTCATGGCTACCGGATTTGGATGTCGCGGAGCTTCAGCTGGAGCCGGGCGCGGTTCTGCCAGACGTTGATCGTGGGAACGAACGCGATCGAGACGCGCCCGGCGTCGGCCTGGATGGGGCCCGCGAGATGGCCCATCCCGAACCCGATGCAGTCGAGGTCGCGGCCGTTCTGCCGGAGGCTCAGCTTCAAGTGGTTGCGGCTCACGACCATGGGTGGCGCGGCGAGCCGGACGTCGTCGGCGATGAAGAGGGGCTCCGCGTTCCCGATCCCGAACGGGGAGAGCCGGTCGAGGAAGGTGACGAGGTCCTCGTTGCACTCCTCGAGCGCGAGCGGGCCGTCGATCGAGAGCTTCGGAACGTAGTCGTCGGGATCGAGCCGGCTCGTGACGACCTTGCAGAGCCGGTCCCGGAAGTCGGACATCTGCTCCGCGCGGATCGTGAGCCCCGCCGCGTAGCTGTGCCCGCCGAACCCGATCAGGTGCTCGCGACACTCCTGGAGCGCCTGGCACACGTCGAAACCCGGGATGCTGCGGCCCGAGCCCTTCCCTTCGTCCTCGTCGGCCGAGATGAGCACCGTGGGACGGTGGAAGCGCTCCATGAGCCGCGACGCGACGATGCCGAGGACGCCGGGATGCCAGCGGTCGGACCAGAGCACGATCGCGGGCGGAAGCTCGGGCCCCATGCGCCGGAGCTGCTCCAGCGCGTCCTCGAGCGTCTCCTCGTCGATCTTCTTCCGGTTCGTGTTGTCCTCCTCGAGGCTCTCCGCGATCGTCATGGCCTCGGCCATGTCGGTCGCGAGGAGGAGCCTGACGCCCGACTCCGCGTTCCCCAGCCTCCCCGCGGCGTTGATGCGGGGCGCCAGGATGTACGCCACATGACCGCTCTCGACACGCCGCGCGCGCAGTCCGGCCACTTCCTTCAGCGCCACGATCCCGGGCTTCGTGGATTCGCAGATCCGGTCGAGTCCCATCTTCGCGAAGATGCGATTCTCGCCGCGAAGCGGCACCACGTCCGCGATCGTCCCGAGCGCGACGAGATCGAGATGGTCGTGAACGAAGTCCTGCGGAAGCGCTCCGGGACGCGAGGCGACCAGCCCCTGCACGAGCTTGAGCACCACGCCCACGCCGGCCAGCTCCTTGAACGGATACCGGCAGTCGCGGCGCTTGGGGTTCAGGATCGCGACGGCCTCGGGAAGCTCGCCCAGGGGCTCGTGGTGGTCCGTGACGATCACCTCGATCCCGTGCTCGCGCGCCGCGCGCACCTCGGCCGTGGCGGTGATGCCGCAGTCGGCGGTGATCACGAGACGCGCGCGTCGGCGCTTCGCGACCTCGACTCCGCGCATCGAGAACCCGTAGCCGTCCCGGATCCGGTCGGGGATGAAGTATTCGACCTTCGCCCCCACGCGCGTGAGCGCCGACGTGAGGAGCGTGGTCGAGGTGATCCCGTCCACGTCGTAATCCCCGTAGACCAGGATCATCTCCCGCTCGTCGACCGCCCTCCAGATCCGCTCGGTGGCGAGATCCATGTCCTTCATCTGGAAGGCGTCGAGGAGACGCGTCAGCGAGGGCTCGAGGAACTCGCGGACCTCGGTGGTGGTCTGGAACCCCCGGTTCGCGAGGAGCGTCGCGTAGGTGAGACAGAGCC
>DASTBC010000039.1 GCA_035712245.1 Candidatus Eisenbacteria bacterium | reverse complement strand
GACACGCCGGCATCGGCTCAGAACCGATACTCGAGTCCCGCCACGGCGTAGTGCAGCCACGCGAACGCGTAGACCTCGTCCACGTCCGCGCCGCCTTCGACGGTGCGGTAGCCGCCGTAGAGGGCAAGATTCTTGCCCAGGTCGCGGCCCAGCGTCAGCGCGACGTCCTCCGCGCGGCCGGGCCCGCCCGCAAGCGCGTCGGCGTCGAGGGCCACGCTCCAACGCGGGGCGAAACGCCACGCCGCCGCCAGGTGGAGCAGCGGCACGAAGCCGACGTCCGTCTTGCGGCTCGATACCGCACCCTGACGCAGCTCGATCTTTGCATCGCGCACCTTGGCGGTAACGCCGGCCCACCAAGTCCACCGGTCACCTTCGTGAATGCGGTAGCGATAGGTCAAGCGGTAGGAGTTGAACTGATAGGTCGCCTCGGTCGGCGTTCCTGGCGCGTAGGTCTCTCCGGCGAATGTGATCGCAAGGTCCGGTGCGCCCGTCCCCGTGATCGACAGCGGCGCGAACAGCACGCGCAGGGCATGACGCTCGCCGGCGCGCCAGGTGAGATAGGCGCGACCGGACGGCCACGGGCCGGTGCCGACAAGGTCTACCAAGGAGAAGCGGGTCGCGGTCGCCTCGTTTGGCACTTGCACGTCGTTCCGCGTCTGCCACACCGCTCCGCCCTCGATCTGCGCCGAGAAGCGGGACGCCTCGCCGGCCTCGGCCGGCGTCGCGCCAAGCGCGGCCGCGAAGGCGATGATGAGCGCTAGCCGCGCGCCCGTGGAAACAGCGGTGCGGTTCATGGCGACCACAGTCATCACCCAGTCATCACCCGCTGTAACGTCCGGACGAGGCGGGTGGTATCGTATCCCTGCCCTCGCAGTCGTACTAGGATCCCCTCGTAGAGGGTCGCGTCCATGACCGGCGCGCGGCTCAGGATCCACAGGTACTTGCGGCTTGGATGCCCCACGACGGCGTACTCGTAGTCTCTGCCGAGATCGATGATCCAGTAGTCGCCCCAGAACGGCCAGAAGAAGGTCACCTTCAGTTTGGCGTTGGTGCTCTCGTCGACGACCTTGGCCTGGCCTCGCGCGACGGTGACCCGACCGTTCAGCGAATCGCGCGCACAGCGATTGAGCACGTCGATCTTGCCGTCCGCGCGCAGGGTGTAGGTCGCGGTCGTGCCCGTGCACCCCTTCTGGAAGCGCTGGGGGTAGCTCGCGATCTCGTACCAGGTGCCGACATACCGGGAGAGGTCCACGCTCCGCACGGTCTGAAGAGTGGGACCGGCTGCCGGGGAGCAAGCTGCCGAGGCCAGCGCGATCTGGAGCAGGCAGGAAGTGACCGCGCCGGCGCGCCGACGCGCGCAGGACGTGGACTGGAAGTTCCAGCTCATGACCCTGGGTTCCCCGGGGATGTGCCTTGTGTCGTCGTGCCGACCGTCCAGAGAAGCGGGTTCGAGGCTGCGTCGGTTTCTATCGGAACAGCACCACTCGATGCGTCTCGACGCGTTCCTTCGTCGCGAAACGAACGAAATACACTCCCGAAGCCGCCGACGCGCCGCGGGAATCGCGGCCGCTCCACGCCAGCTCATGACTCCCTGCGTTCCGCACGCCACGCACGAGACTCGCCACCTCCCTGCCGTCCACGCTGAACACCCGCAGATCCACCTCGGTGGGACTGGCGAGCGAGAATGCGATCCGAACGCGGTCTGACGATGGATTGGGCCAGGGCTTCCACATTCTCACACCGGCGCCCGCGATCGGCTCGATGCCGGTCACGGCCCCCCCGACTTCGCTCCGGATCCACCCCGCGTTCTGGGGCGTGATGGCGACATGCTCTTGGTTCGTGTCCTGCGAGTAGATGGCGTCGAACGGCGTGTTCGTCACCGCGGTCGAATCGGACGCGACGGCGTGAAAGAGATCATTCGTGTCGTATGCGAGTGCGCTCACGGTCGGGATGAAGCAGTGGCTCTGATGGAGCGCGACGATGTCCCCATAAGGGGCTGCCACGGAGTCGAGATCTGCCATCGACCCTCGCCAGCCCCCGGGGGCGTTGTCGTAGGGCTGCGTGCCGCTCACCGTCACGGCCTGCGACGTGGTCGAGAACAGGATCCGGATCCTGCCGTCGAAGATCCGCGTGCTGGTCCCGTCGGGAACCGCCCAGATGTTGCCGGTGACGGCCACGAAGAGGTCGCTGTAGCTCCACTGCACGATCTGCGCGCCGGGGAGGAACCCCTGGCCGGTTCCGTTGTCGCTCCCATTGGCGATCGCGACGAGGCGCGGCTGGCTCGGCCAGTCGCCCACGGCGGCGAGATCGGACGCGAACGTTCCGCGAAGCGGATCCGGCTCCCCGGTGCTCCCCGGCGGAACGGTGTAGTGATAGACGAGCATCTGGCGCGCCGCGGGCCGGTTGAGCAGGGACAGGAAGAAGGCGGCATCGGCCGACTGGGTGGAGAAGAAATTCACCCAGTACTGGATTCCGAGCGGGATATTGGCGCCGAGGTGCGGCACGTCGAAGGAGATGAACGTGCGCACCGAGTGCGGCAGCCCGTTCGCCTCCATGGTGGCGAGCGCGTAGCGGCTCACCAAGCCGCCCATGCTGGCGCCTGCCAGGGCCATGGTGGTCTCCGGCCCCACGATGCCGCGGATCTGCTGGATCAGATCCACCACCACGAAGGCATTGCGCTGAAGGTAGTCCGTGGCGTCGGTGAAGTTGAGCACGATGGCGTCGTAGCCGTCCGCGCGCAGGTTCTCGATGAGGCTCTCCTGGTTCAGCAATGCGTACAGCTCGTCCCAGTTCATGCTGTTCTCGAGGTCGAAGCCTTCCACCACCACGGCGGGGTTCTGGATCTGGGTTCGTCCCGGCGCCAGATACACGTACGCATCGCCGGAGGCAACGCCGCCGAGATACGGGGTGGTGCCCGTGACCTGGAGGGTGTCGTTCGGAGCCGGCGCCGCGAGCGCGCGCACCGAGAACGCGAGCGCGGCCTCGGCAACCGTGCCGTCAGCGGAGGTGGCGCGCAGGCGCAGGGTCTTCGTGCCGGAGTCCGCGTAGCGCGCGGTGAGCGGAACGCCGAAGCTCATCGCCCGGAAGCCGAGTCCGTCGTCGAGATCGGCTTCGAGTCGTGGAACCGCACCCCCGAGGTTGGAGAAGTAGTCGTCGCGGTCGAGCACGAACCTGACCTCGGTCCCGCGATACGTCCACTCGCGCAGCGCCGCGGCCGCGAACGCGGAGCGGCGTTCGAAGATCTCGCCGTTCCCTCGCACGAGCTGTCCGTCGCGAATCTCGACCGCCCCACGCTCCATCGCATCGGGCCGGATGCGCTCGTACTCGTCGAAGACCACCGCGAGCGGCACCACGTCCTGGCGCCGGCTCGCCCGCTCGAGCAGCATCCCGACGGGCGGACGCTGGCCGGGATCCGCCGACGCGCGGCGCAGTTCCTCGTAGAGCTGCCGCCACACGTTTCGCGAGGCCACGGCGCGCCCGTCGCCGGCGAAGCGCTCGATTCCGGAGAGCGGGAGCACGCGGTCGTAGAGGACGCCGGTCTGAAGATCGCCCGTATCGAGGCGCTCCAGCGCCCGTTGAAGGTCATCCTCGATCGGACCCGCGAAGGTTCCCCGGGGGATCAGGAGCGAAGCCATCACGATCGCCAGCACCATCGCCGCGCGGGGCCAAGGACGGAGATGCGAAGTCACGATGCCGGGCATGCGGCCTCCTCACGAGCACCAAGGGATGCTGGTCGGCGGATCGGCCCGAAGCTTAGCACAGGGGCCGGGAGTCACTGGGACGGATCCGTGAGGCGAGACGCCAGACGACGCGGGCGAGGATTACGTGGTGCTGGAGGCTGCCTTGAGCGGAATTCCCACGCGCCGGAGCAGAGCTGGGAAACGAGGATCCGCGTGAAGCGACTTCAGGAACGGATCCAGCAACAGCGACTCCGCCGCAGGTTCCCGCTTCTCGACGGAGCGTTCGAGCCAGCGGAATGCCTCGTCGTTCCTGTCCAGCGAGGCCAACACCGCAGCCACGTCGAACGACGCGAAGTCGCCTCGCCGTGCGCCCTCCATCAGCGCCGATAGCGTCCGCGATGCATCCTTCGTTCGCCCGCGCCGGGCCGCGATAAGGGCGCTCAGCGCGAGTGTATCCGGCTCCTGGCTGAGATCCGCGTACTTCCGATACGTCTCGTCGGCTTCGCCGAAGCGCCCGGCCACCACATACGCCCACGCGAGCTGCATGTAGGCTTGGCCAAAGCTGGGATCGAGCCGGATCGTCGCCAGGTACGCCGAAATGGCCTTCGATGTCTCCCCCGCCATGAAATAGTGCCACCCCAGATGCAAGGTCGCCGAGGTGTTGAGCGGGTCCAGCGCCACGGCCAGCCGGCTCTCCCGGAGGGACTCGTCGACTCTCCCCTGGCTCATCAGCAAATGGGAATACGAGTGGTGGGCCTCGAAGTGACTCGGAGCCGCCTCGATCGCACGGCGGTACTCCCGCTCCGCACCCGCCCAGTCCCAGACCGAACGCGCCATGCTCCCCTTGACCGCATGGGCTTCGCCGAGATCCGGATCGAGCGCCAGCGCCCGGTCCACCGCCCTTCGAGCGCGGTCGAGCCCCGCGGTCGCGACCCACGATCCCGACTCCATGTAGAGGACGTACCCGAGTGCGGCCCAGGCCGGAGCGTAGGTCGAGTCGATCGCCACCGCTTCGGTGAGCAGCTCCTGTGCGGCTCGCAGGCCTCGCCGGTCCCATCGCCGGTACGCCTCGATACCTCGAAGGTAGAGGTCGTATGCCTTCGGAGACACCGAGGCGGCCCGGGCGATCTTCTGGCGCTGACGGTTCGACAAGTGCAAGCGCATCTCCCCGACGATCGCCTCGGCCACCTCCTGCTGCAGCGCGAGCACGTCGCTCAGGTCCCGCTCGTACGTCCGAGCCCAGACGTGCTCATCGCTCGCGACCCGGATCAGCTGGGCCGTGATGCGCACCCGGCCTCCCGATCGGCGAACGGATCCTTCCACGATGCCATCCACGCCGAGCGTGCGCCCGATCTCAGGAATGGACTTCGTGGTTCTCTTGAATCCCATCACCGAGGTTCGCGAGATGACCCGGAGCTGCTCGACCTGGGCGAGCGTCGCGATGAGCTCCTCGGTCATGCTGTCCGCGAAGTACTCTTGTTCGGGATCCCTGGAGAAATTCTCGAGCGGCAGCACCGCAAGCGACGCGATTCGCACCCTGTCCCCTTGCGGGACCGCGCGCTTCCGAATTCCAGCCACGTCGAACGCCAGGATTGCGGCCAGCGCCAGGATCGTGGCTGCCCCGCCCCAGAGCCAGACCGAGCGACCGACCGTCCTGGCTCGGGTCGGACTCGATCGGCGCCTTCCGGGGGCGTTCCCGGCAGCCACTGCCTCCAGAGAGGCCCTCACTTCGGAGGCCTGCCGGTAACGCCGCGCGGGGTCCTTCTCAAGGCAACGCTCGACGATGGATGCGAGGCCATCCGGAACCCGTGCGGGAAGCGGCCCCAGAGGATCGTGGAGAATCGAGGAGCCAAGCTCCACTTCGGTCGTCCCTCGGAACGGCCGCTCTCCCGATGCCATTTCGTAGAGCATCACCCCCAGGGACCAGATGTCGGTGCCTGGGTCGGCCGGCTGCCCGCGGAGGATTTCCGGGGCGAGATAGGCGGGCGTGCCCACGATGGCGCCTTGGCGTGTGATGCTCTGCGTCGCGACCGCATCACCTTCATCCGGGGTCGCGATCGTCTTCGCGATCCCGAAGTCGAGCACCTTCACGCGCCCGTCCTGTGTGATCACGACGTTCGAGCACTTCAGGTCGCGGTGGATGACTCCCTGACCATGGGCGTACGCGACGGCGTCGGCAAGAAGCGCCCCGTAGCGCACCACGGTTTCGGCCGGAAGGCCACGGCTGCCGACCAGGAGGTGGAGCGGAGTGCCCTCCACACGCTCCATCGCGATGTACGCGAGACCTTCGGACTCGCCGACTTCGTGAATCGTGCAAATGCTGGGATGGTTGAGGCGGGATGCTGTCTGCGCTTCGCGCAGGAGACGCCGCCGCGCCGACTCTATGCCGGCCGCTTCCGCGGGCAGGACCTTGAGCGCCACCTCGCGCCCGAGGCGAAGATCCCTGGCGCGATAGACCTCCCCCATCCCTCCGGCCCCGAGGGGGCCGAGGATCTCGTAGGCACCGAGGCGGGTGCCCGAGGCGAGCGTCATGGCACAGTGAATGTAGATGGAAGGAGCGTTCGAGTCTCCATGCAAGGTTCCGATCCGGCACTAACTCTATGGCACGTTGTTACTTTGCCCCCAGGACCAGTGCCCGCACGACGATTCTCACCCCATAACGCGAGATCGGCTCCCTGATCTGGTCATGGCTCGTTACCTGGAGTGCGTCCAGACGGAGTCGACGCGTGGTGGCGCCATCCGCTCGCGGTGCGACCTGGAAGCAGGAAACGGACTACCGTAGCGCCGCCAGCTCCTTCGAGACCTCGTCCGGTGCGCCTGCTTCCGCGCCGGCCAGCGACCCGCCTGCGGCGAGCGAGCGATAGAGGTCCAGGCTCTTCGAATACCAATCCGCCGCCTTCGAGCGCCAGGCCACCGTGACTTCCGAGGCTCCGGAGCGCGCGGCCATCGCGGCGCAGGCTTCCCCCGCCTTCCGGCTCGCACGCGCCATCTGGGCGCGGAGCTCCGTGTTGCTCGCGTCCCGTTCGGCGAGGTCCGAGAATCTGCGATAGGCATCCCGGAACCGCTCTTCGGCCTCTCGATGGCGTCCCGCTCGCAGGAGGATCATGCCGGTCTCATACCTTCCCTTTGCGAGATCGACCTGCTGAAGGACGTCATCCGGATTGGACGCGGCGAGATCCTCCGAGAGCTTCACGCCCTTCTCGTAGAGGACGAGGGCCGAGTCGAACTCTCCGGCGTCGGCGAAGAACATGGCCCGCATGCCGTACACGACCCCGAGATCCCGCACGGCGTCCACGTTGTGAGGTTGGGTTCGGACGAGCTCGAGCGCCAGCTCCTGTGATGTTCGGTAGTCCTCGCCCGCGCGGGGCCGTTCCCCGGTCATGGCCAGGAGATAGGCCGTCTTGGCGTATCCGACCATGGCCGAGCGTTTTCGTTGAGGATCGTCGGGATCCTTCTGGTAGAGCGCGGTGACGACCGGCGAGGCCCCCAGCAACTCCTGGAGGGCGCCCACGGTGTCCCCCGCGGCGAACCGCATGTCGCTGATCCGATCGCAGGCGACACCCAAGTCACCGGGCAAGAGCTCGTTTTCGGGATGTCGCGCGAGCGCTGCCAGAATCCACCGCTTGCCTTCCTGCGCCAGTCGCATCGCCTCGTCCTTCTGACCCATCTGACTCAGCAAGTCACCCAGGCGCTGCTTCGTGAGCACGAGGTTGCGCCCGAACTCGAGTGAATCGGGCTGCGCTCGAGAAGCGGCCTGGAGGAGCTCCATCGATCGCTCGTAACTCCGCCGCGCATCGGCGGTGCGACCCAGGTTCGAGAACTCGGGCCGCCCCTGAACGTCCCCGATCTTCCCGTACGCGACGCCGAGCTCGTTCAGGAGGGACGGATCGTCACCGGCCTCGCGGCTCAGGCGATCGAGGTACTCCAGCGCGTGCTGCACGAGGATCTCCCGTGCCTTCGTGGAACCCGGAAGGTTCTGGATCGCGTCGTGAATGTCGAAGATCACCGCCCGCGCCAGCATGCGCACGTCCTTGAAACGTCGTTGGGCTCGATCGCGCTCGACGCTCGCCACGCGCGCCTGCCAGGCCGTCGTGGCCAGTCCCGCCAGGAGCGTGAGGAGGACGGCGGCGGCCGTGGCGACCGCGACCCGGTGGCGCCGAACGAGCCGCGACAGGAGGTACGCCGTGGTCCGGCCGCGAGCCAGGACGGGAAGATTCTCGAGACAGCGCTGGACGTCTCGCGCGAGCTCCCCCACGGACGCGTAACGCCGCGAAGGATCCTTCTCGAGAGCCTTCAACACGATGTAGTCGAGATCTCCGGCGAGCCGGCGCCGAAGCCGCGTGACGGTGGTCCGCCGGCGCGTCGCCACCTCGGCGGACTTCGTGCGCGCGACGACCGCGCTGGGCGCGGCCGGTTCCTCCTCGGTGACGACGCGCAGGATCTCCTCGGCCGATCTCGTCTCGAAGTGGAGCGGTCGCGTGCCCGTCAGGAGCTCGTACAGCACCACCCCGAGCGAATAGACGTCGCTGGCGACGGTGACCGGCTCGCCGCGAACCTGCTCCGGGCTCGCGTAATCGGGGGTGAGCATGCGGTGCATCGGAGCCGTGACCGTGCCCGGCTTCTCGCCGGCGCCCTCGGACAGGAGCTTCGCGATGCCGAAGTCGAGGAGCTTCGGCGATCCGTCCGCGGCCACCAGGATGTTGTCGGACTTGAGATCCCGGTGCACGATGAGCCTCTGGTGCGCGAACGCGACCGCGTCGCACACCACGAGGAAGAGCCGGAGCCGTTCCCCCGTACCCAGGCCCTGATCGTCGCAGTACTTCACGAGCGGGACTCCGGAGACGTGCTCCATCACCAGATAGGGGCTACCGTCGGAAGCCGAGCCGCCGTCGACCAGCCGCGCGATGTGGGGGTGGTCGAGCATCGCGAGGATCTGCCGCTCGGCGCGGAATCGTCGCAGGATTGCGTCCGAACGCATTCCGGGGTCGATCAGCTTGATCGCGACTTCCTTCGTGAAGTGCTCGTCGTCGCGAACGGCGCGATACACGACACCCATGCCGCCGCGCCCGATCTCTTCCACGACGCGGTAGGGACCCACCCGTTCCCCTGGCGCCAATCCGCGAAAGAGGTCCGGAGGCTCGAGGAAGTCTCCGGCTTCATGGTGGGACGCGAGGAGGGAGCGGACCTCGTCCGCGAGCGCGGGGTCCTCGGCGGCCACTCGCCGGAGCAGCGCGTCCTGCGCGCCCGAGTCGAGGCTCACCGCTTCCTCGAACACGGCGCGAATCCGGTCCCAGGTCCGGGGTCGGTCCGCGCCTGCTCCGGGTCGGTCGCCTCGAGGATCGCCCGAGGACGGGTCCGCCATGGATTCTCCCTGTGTGTGATGTCGTGAGTGAGGGGAAGGCGGCGGCTGAGGGTCTTCCATCGAAGCGCCAGCCTCCCCCCACCGCGATGGCCAGCGACCTCAATGTTACCACTTTCGGCCTGGATTCCCTAGTCGACCCACCTCGCCAGGAAGAGGTTCGTCTCGCGCGACTTGGGATCCGCGCGGTTCGAGGACCAGACGATCCAGCGCCCATCGGGACTGAAGTGCGGAAAGCCGTCGAATCCATCGGAGAAGGTGATCCGCTCGGGGTCCGCGCCTCCCTTCTTGCTCACCATCCAGAGATCGAACTCGCGGCCGCTCGCGGAGCCGGCGTTCGACGAGTAGAGGATCCGGTCCCCGTCGGCCAGGAAGGTCGGACAGAAGTTGGCGGCGCCGTTCCTCGTGATCTGCTGGATGTCGCCGCCGTCCGCCTTCATCACGTAGATCTCGAGCTTCGAGGGGCGGATGAGACCGTGGGAGAGGAGACGCTGGTAGTCGCGCAGCTCGTCTCCCGCGGGACGGCTCGCGCGCCAGACGATCTCGGAGCAGTCGGGACTGTAGAACGCGCCTCCGTCGTACCCGGGCAGGTTCGTGAGCCGCTTCACGGAGCCGGCCTCGTCCATCGCGTAGAGATCGATGTCGCCGTCGCGCGTGGACGTGAACACCATGCTCCCCCCGCGATGACACCACGTCGCCTCGGCATCGTAGCCGGGACTTCGCGTGAGGTTCTTCGGGTCACTCCCGTCGGGCTTCGCTTCGAAGATGTCGAACGACGGGTAGAGCGCCCAGACGTATCCCTGCGACATGTCGGGCGCGGGGGGACAGGAATCCGCCACTTCATGAGTCGACGCGTAGACGATGCGATCCGCCTCCGGATAGTCGAAGTAGCCGCAGGTCGTGCGCCCCTTCCCCGTCGAGACGAGCCGGGTCGCGCCGGTCGCGAGATCCAGGACGTACTGCTGGTCGCACTTCGCGCCGGGCACCGTCGCCTGGAAGACGATGCTCTTCCCGTCCGGAGCGAAATAGGGCTCCGCGTTCTCCCCGCCGAACGTGAGCTGGCGGATGTCCCGGAAGTGACGCTCGCCTTCGAAGGTCTTCGTGAAGGGCTTCCCCGCGCCGATCGCGAACCCCGCGCCCGGACGGTCCCGGTAGAACTCGGGAAGCGTGAAGCCGGCGGAATCCTGCCGCGCCGCCGTACCATGCGCCGGGATCGAGCTCGGGCGTGCCGGGTTCGCGCGCGTGGTGTCGGCGCTCGATGGGTTCGGCACCGGTCTCTCGCCGCCATGCGCCGCAGCCGGAGCCGCGGCGGGCGCGGCCATGCGCGAGCGATCCCCGAGAGTCGCCATGAGCGAGAGCTCGGCGCCGTTCCGCACCACGACCACCTCGATCGTCTGGCCGGGCTTGTTGTCCTGGAGCGCGTACGTCATGTCCTGCAGGTTCTGAATCCGAGTGCCCGCCATTCGCACGATCCGGTCCCCTCCCCGAATCCCCGCCAGGTCGGCCGGGCCGCCCGGCCGCACGTCGCTCAAGAGCACGCCTCCTTCGGCTCCCTCCATGGAACGGAAGTCGGGAACCGTGCCCAGATACGCTCCATAGCCCCGGCTGTCCCCCGTCATGGCCGGCGCTCCGGAGCTGCGTACGTACGTCGGCCGCTCCTCGCCGCGCGCGAGCGCCTCGCCGAGAGACGCCGTGAGCGCGACCACCCTGGCGCCCCCCGCGGGATCCACGGTCGATGCATCGTCGGCAGGCGTGTGGTACTCCGGGTGCGCGCCGCTGAAGAGATGCACGACCGGAATGCCCTTCGCGTAGAACGCGGTCTGGTCGGATGGACCGTAGCCGTCGCCCCGGCCGGTCACATGGAGCCCCGCCTTGGACCCCGCGGTCTCGAGCAGCGCGCGCCACTCCTCCGCCGAGTCGGCACCGAGCGCGGTGAGCGTGTCTCCCCGGACCCGCCCCACCATGTCGAGATTGATCATGGCCGCGACCTTCTCGATGGGCACCGGCGGGTGATCGACCAAGTACGACGATCCCGCCAGGCCGACCTCTTCCGCCGAGAAGAGCGCGAACACGACCGTGCGGTGGCTCTTCGAGCCTCGCAACGCGCGCTGGACGCGCTCGGCCGCGAGGAGCACGGCGGCCGTGCCCGAGGCGTTGTCGTCGGCGCCGTTGTGGATCGCCTTCTCGTTCGGCTTCATCGATCCCCGACCGCCGTAGCCGAGGTGGTCGTAGTGGGCGCCGATCACGACCGCTTCCTTCGCGAGCGCTCCCTTCCCGGGAAGGATCCCCGCCACGTTCTCGGCATCCACGTACCTGGCCTGGACGTCCACGTTTCCCGCGAGGCGCACGCCCACGGGACCGAGTCGGCGCGGCACGAGATCCCGATCCACGGCCTTCTGCCACTCGCCGAGGTCGATGCTCGCGCTCCGAAGCCACGCCTGCGCGACCGAAGTCTTCACCTGGAGGACTGGAATCCCGGCGGAACTCTCGGGACCGTCGTTCTGGAGCACCGGGATCTTGTCCTGACCTTCGTCCTGCGCGGGTCCCGTGACGAACACGACCGCCTTCGCGCCACGCTCTCGCGCCTGCAGCGTCTTGTACCGGAGCGCGGACCACCGGCTCGGCCGCCGGCCGTCGAACGGAGAGCCCTCGTCCTTCTCCTGGGGCTCGTAGCGCAGGAGGAGCGCGATCTTGCCCCGCAGATCGAGCCCGGACAGCTCCTCGTAGCCGATCGCCGGGGCTTCGATCCCGTAGCCCGCGAACACGAGCTCGCCGTCGAGGGAGCCGCTCCCGGAGAACCCGAGCGGCGTCCAGTCCGAAGCGTCGTGAGCCTTGGGTGAAGCATCGCCGCCCGACGACGAGCTCAGCCGATTCTCCGGGCCCAAGGTCACCCCGACCTTCACGGGGAACGGCTGCCGGTGGGACGGGCCGAACGCGGGCTTCAGGTGGGCGGCTTTGAGCCGCTTCTCGATGTAGTCCGCGGCCAGGCGGATCCCCCGGGTTTCGAGGCCGCGGCCCTCCATGGAATCGGCGGCGAGGATCGATACGGCCGCCAGGAAGTCCCGCGTGGCTCTCGGGTCGGGCGTGGGCGCCTTCGGGGCGGCGGTGGCAGGATACGCGACGGCGATCGCCAGCAGGACGGCGATGGGAAGAAGGGCCGGGAAACGTGGTCTCACGCGCGGAGTGTAGCCGTACCGCACCGCCCTGTCAGCCTGCCCTTGTTCTGTTCGGGTCGTTCGAACGTTGTATCCTGCACCGGCTCGTTCCACCGGACCCGTATCCCGACCCCAACCCCACGCTCGGGAGAGAGGACACTCGGTTCCATGGCTACCATCAAGCGCATCACCGACCTCCGGCCGTACGCGTCCGTTCTTCCCTACGCGAGTGAGATGTTCGGCATCTACCAGCCCCTCCTGGGCTGGAAGTCGAAGCGCATCCAGAAACGCTTTCGCGAGGGCTACGAGAACGACCGCCAGCTCGCGCTGGAGAAGCTGACGAGGCAGTTCGTCGGGCTGGTCGAGGTCAGGCGGCGGGATGACAACGAGCTCGACATCCAGATTCGCGAGGGGGCGCTCACAACCGGCGCGCTTCGCACCTACAAGAGCGTGGTGCTCGAGAAGCTCGCCGCGGCGCTCCCGCCACACGGCCAGCTGGAGCCGGCCGTCTGGCCCCAGGTCATCACGCGTGACCGGGTGGACCACATCCTCAAGACCGATGTCGTGAAGGCCTACTCCACCGCTCATGCCGAGCTGGCTCGCGCGGGAGGGCTGAGGATCGAGCGCCGTGAGCCCTCGCGAGAGGGTCCGCCCAACGACTCCTCGACCGCCGTCATCGAGCGGCAGCTCCGGTACGAGTCGGCGGTGGCCGGAGCCGTGCTCCTGCTCGCTCAGAACAAGGCGCACGCCGCGCTCGAAGAGGTTTTCTACGCCACGCACGACCAGGCGGAGCAGGCCCAGGCCCTGATGAGGGTGCTCCACCAGGACGACCCTGCGTCCGGATACCTGGACCTCTCCACCATGGATCCCCAGGACCTCGACCACATCCAGAGCGTCGTGCTCTCGCCGATCGCGGTCGTCCACCTCTTCCGCCAGTACTTCTTCGAGCTCGACACGTTTCTCGGCACGCCGGAGAAGCACGTGTGGCTGAGCCCCGGGTCGAGCGTGGAGCTGATCGAGGTGCACACGCGGCGCACCGTCGTCGAGAAGACGCTCGAGACCGCGCTCGAGATCATGACCGCGACCGAGAGGACGATGACCCAGCAGGAGGAGATCTCCGAGGCGGTGAAGGAGGAGAATCAGCAGGACACGAAGTTCGGCGCCAGCGTGACCGCGTCCTACGCCTCCGTCTCGGCCACCTCGAGCTTCGACTACGCCTCTTCCCAGAGAGAAGCGCGGGAGACCACGCACCAGCGCACGCGGCAGCAGACCGACAAGCTCTCGAGCCAGATCCGGCGCAACTTCAAGTCGACCTTCAAGACGACGACCGAGGTGACGGATGTGTCCAGCACCCGGCACCTGCTTTCGAACACGACGGACTCTCTGATCAATTACGAGCTGCGGCGCAAAATGCGCCAGGTGGGCGTACAGGTGCAGGACATCGGCACGTTCCTCTGCTGGCAGTGCTACGTGGACGATCCGGGCCGGGAGTTGGGACTGGCCAAGCTGATCCACATCGCCAAGCCCGCCGAGCTGGGCTCCATTCCCCATCCCGAGGAGATCCCGACGCTCCAGCCGTTCGCGGACCCGCGCGAGATCACGATTCCGTTCATCTCGGTCGATGGCACGGGCGCGGACAGCGAGGGGGAGGTGTACGTCAACGGCGTCGAGGCGGACCAGGACGAGTTCCTGGGGAGCGAGGAACGCATCCAGGCCAGGCATCGCTTCGAGTTCGTCTGCCCCAAGGCGGACCACGAGCTGACGAGCGTCGAGTTCGACCCCGCCGGGCAGCCGCTCATGGTCTCGATGTCGGGCAAGATCGAGCGCATCGCCACGGGCGCCTACTTCGACCTGAACCTCGACTCCGTGGACTTTCAGGGCAAGAACAGCATCACGTGCAAGGTGATTCTCCACTGGTCCCCCAAGAAGGAGGCGAACGAGGCGATCGAGCAGAAGAACCGGCAGAATCTCGCCGTCTACCAAGCGCGCGAGCGGGCCGAGTACGAGCGCGCGTACGTCGAGAGCGTGAAGGACCGGGTCACGATGGCGAGCAAGATCGCGCGCCGCCCGTCGGACGAGCTGCGGGAGGAAGAGCGCATCGTGGTCTACCGAAGACTCATCCAGGAGATGTTGATGAAGGACGTCCCCCTTCCGGACGACCGCACGCGGCACGTGGTGGCCGAGGTCATCAGCTCGATGTTCGACGTGGACAAGATGCTCTATTTCGTGGCCCCCGAGTGGTGGAGGCCGCGCCTCCACCGGAGCCGGCAGCAGCTGCCGGAACAGCCCCCCGCGCCGGCGACCGGCGGCCTCACGGCCGTGCTGGACGACGTCGTCCGGCGGGCACTCCGGACGTGGACACACGGCGGAAGCGCTCCGCAGACGAGCCCCATGGCCTCCAGCACGGTGGGCTGGGGCGGCGTGGAGGATCCCAACCGGGACAGCTACTTCATCACGGACGGGTCCGAGCCGGCCCGGTTCGGGAGCTCGCTCGGCTGGCTGCTCCAGCTCGACGGGGACAACATGCGAAACGCGTTCCTGAACGCGCCCTGGGTCAAAGCCGTGATCCCGATCCGCCCCGGACGGGAGCTCGAGGCGATCAACTGGCTGAAGGGCGTCGAAGGCATGAACGGCATCACGGACGACGTCGTCTATCGCGCCAGCAATCCGAACGAGCGAGACCTGAACGGCGATCCGACGGATGGGCAGCCGATGCTCCAGGTCCTGAAGAACCTGGCCATGAAGATCCGGAAGAAGCACGAGGAGGGACTCGCCACGGGGACGTACCCGAACGCGGGCGACGTGTCCGACCCCACGCTCGTGGACGACGAGAACACGGTCACCTCGACGCCGATCGACCGCGTCTACGAGCACGGGTTCTATCCGCTCAAGGATGGGTTCCGTGCCAACGTCGGGGCCGATTACGAGATCTTCGATCAGTGGACGGAGGTGCTCCCCACGGATCAGATCGTGCCGGTCCCGGTGACGTACGACCCGAAGACCGGCCGGCAGATCTAGGGATCGGCTCCATGGCCAACCCGAAGATCCGGCTGACCTATCTCTGGACGGATCCGGAGACCTTTCGCACGGACCTCACGAACAAGGCGTCCGCCGAGATCACCCATTGGACGGAAGAGTTCTTCCGCAACAACGAATTCGACCTCGAGATCAATCCCCCGGCGGACAAACGCTCGTCGGTCGATCGCGCCTCCAAGTTCTTTCTGGACAAGCAGGATGGGATCCGGCCCGATTTCCGGGAGCGTCGCGAGATCGTTCGAGGGGAGCTGGAACTGATGAAGCGGAATCAGGCTCAAAGACAGCCCCTCCTGAAGAAGATGACGGAGCTCAGTGCCAGAATGAATGCGCTGCGTCCGCGATTGGCTTCGGTCCCGCCCGATCCGGACCTCGCGCGGATCGTGACCCAGTTCGATGCCATCTCGGCCGAGTTCCAGCGCGTGGTGGAACGGTTGAGCAAACTGTGGGAGGAGTACGAAGAAGCCGACGCCCGGAAGGACGCCAAGCTCGTGAAGGCGGACGGATATGATTACGCCCTGCGGGTGCGGATGATGTCCAAGTTTCTCGAAGACGGCATCGGAACCAGCACGGCGCTGAACGTCGTATTCTGCAGAAGCCAACGGTTTCCGTTGACAACGCTCCGGATGCGCCGTGGGCGGATACTCGGCGGCCACAGCGGTCCGCTGCCGCTCGCCGTGATGTTCCTGCCCTTGAAGGTCTTCCTCTGGCCCCATTCGTATCTCGTTCTGGACGTCGACGGAAACTTCCCGAGCACGATGGCCCACGAGATCATCCACGCGGCAGGCCATGACCATCCTGAAGACAAGGTCATGAAGGTGGCAACGGACAGGCGCGTGAAGGGTCTTCAACTGGGCGGCGGATCCATCGGGCTTCCCCTTCGAGGCGCTCTGTGGGAGAACGCGAGGATCGAGTACGAGGAAGTGGACGTCTTCGAGGAGGTCGAGGGTGGGTTCTTCGACGGAGCCGAGAACGACATCATGAGCTACAAACTCAAGAAGGACGCCTTGGCCACCAAGGTCGTTCTGCGCGCCGAGCACAAGGAGCTTCTGAAGAACGCCTTCTTCGTCAAACAGCCCCGAACGCCCTGAGCCGTGTCCGGCGAAGCGTGCGGGGCCCGTGTCGCTCCGGGCACCCGCGCCGCGATCGCCGGCGTCCGTCGCGCCGATTCGCCACGTCCCCCTAGACGAGCGTCCGGCCGCGACGTGCTTTGCGGCACTCCAAGAGCGCTCCATCTCGACGGTGACCCTGGTCACCATCCGGAGCGCCCCTCGACCTCACGTTCTTAGTCACGGGCTGATGCGATTCGTTACAGGCGCCCGGCGGAGGAACGGGACTCGGAGTGCATTCCGGGGGAACGCACCGATGTGATACCGTCGCGGGAATGCAACCGGAGGTCCCTCGATGTCCGTGAATTCGAACCATCCGGAGTCGCCGCTGCTCGCCCGTCTCCGCTCCGGTGACGAGACCGCCTTCGCCTCCCTGGTCGACGAGCTTCACGGGAGCCTGATCGCCTTCGCGAGGACCTTCACCTCGTCCGCGACGCTGGCCGAGGACATCGTGCAGGAGACGTGGCTCGGGGTGATCCGAGGTCTCCACGCGTTCGACGGACGTTCCTCGCTCCGGACGTGGATCTTCAGCATTCTCGTGCGCCGCGCGCGCACCATCGCGGCTCGGGACGCGCGCCAGGGAGGACGCAGCTCGGGGGCCGTGCAGGCTCCGGCGGTGGAGTGGGAGCCGGGACGGGGTCGCGTCGGGCTCTGGGAACACGCTCCCATTCCTTGGGCGCTCGAGGATCCCGCCTCGATCTATCAGAGCGGAGAAGCCTTGGAAGTACTTCAAATGACGCTAGATACGCTTCCCGAGACGCAACGCCAGGTGGTGCTCCTGAGGGATGTGGAGGGGCTCCCCGCGGCGGACGTCTGTAATATCCTCGAGCTCAGCGAGACCAACCAGCGAGTGATCCTTCATCGGGGGCGGGCGCGGCTGCGCCGGGCGCTCGATCGGTACGTCCAGGACGGAGCCAGGCCGCCATCCCCGGCCGGACGAGGCTCGGGGGGAGAAGTCCGATGAACTGCTATGAAGCGATCGATCTCATGGGTGACGAGCTCGACAAACAGCTCGCCCCGGAGCTCCGAGCCGGCTTCGACGAGCATCTCGTCGAGTGCGCGGCTTGTGCCACCTACTTCGACCAGCTCCGAGCCACGGTCGAATCCCTCCAGCGCATTCCCCGGCATCCCGCGGCCCCCCAGCGCCGCGCCGAGCTGATCGCGGCGTTCCGGCGGGAGTGGAAGCGGCCCTCCCGTCCGTCGGAATGACGCACTCCGTCCACCGGGGTCGTCACGCGGCCTCGGTGCCGAGCCGTTGCGGAACCTCGGCGGCCTGCTGATAGAGCGCCGGGTCCGCGCGGAAGAGGTTCGTGAGCAGAGCCGGCACGTCCTCCGGTGGGATCTCGGTCGTCTCGAGCCCGGAAGGCCCGTACCGCTTCAGCGTCCCCTGGTTCAGGCTCGTGTACACGCCGTCCACATAGGCGGAGTAGGCCAGTCGCCGCAGGAAGCTGTGCGGCGCGGACCAGTCGTTCGCGGCCGTGACGAGGCCGTGGAGCTGCGCGAGCGTCCGTGGAGTCGGATCCAGCGTCTTCGTCGGACCCGGGGTGCGCGTGACGAGGATGCCTTCCTCCCCCACGCGGTACTCGAAGATCTCCCGAGGTGAATCGAGCCTGAAGGATTCGAAGAGCGGGTACGCCCGGAAGATCGGAGCGGCGTATCCCACGTCGGCGTAGTGGGGCCCTTCCGGCATCTCGACGCGAACGCAGCAGTGCCCCGGCTCCATGACCATGAGTGAGGCCTCAAAGCCGAGGTCCTGGAGCAAGAAGTGCAAGCCGCGCGCGAGCGTCCAGCAGAGCCCGCCGGCGCCCCGCGACACGATCCGATCGACGTACTCCTCGATGGAGGGCATGAAGTCCCCTCGCCTCAGCCCCGGCTCGTAATCGATCCGTTTCGTGAGGGTTTCGAAGGGCACACGGAGCTGATGCTCGCGGATGATCCGGTTCAGGTAGTCCAAGCTGGGCGCCTCACGCTCGAGAGCGAGGTGTCGGAGGAGGCGGTCCGCGGTGCTCATGGCGGACCGCCCCACTCGAGCCACTGCCCTTCCCCGCGCTCGACGGCGATCCGGTGGATCGCGTGCGCGGACGCGAGGTCCTCGATCGCGATCCCCAGCGACTCGTACACGGTGATGTCCGAAGGCGACGTCCGCCCGGGCACGCGTCCCGCGAAGACCTCGCCGGCCTCCCCCAGGAGGTGTCCCTCCGCGATCGCGCCCTCCCGAAGCGGAATCAGGAAGTCTCCGGCTTCCTTCAGACACGACTCGCGGCAGTCGGTGTAGAAGCGCGAGCGCCGCACGGTTTCCGTGTCGATCTCGCGAGCCGAGGGGAAGCAGCAGCCGACCGCGTTCACGTGAGCGCCCGGCGAGAGCCACTCGCCTCGGAGCACGGGCTCCTTGGAAGACGTCGTCGTGC
>DASTBC010000038.1 GCA_035712245.1 Candidatus Eisenbacteria bacterium | reverse complement strand
CAGATCGTGCACATCTTCTCCGCGAATCCGCTCGCCATCGCGCACAACATCCACGTCGTGGGGAGCACCGGGTACCTGGCGCACTACACCGAAGGGATCCGCCTCCTGGATCTCCGGGATCCCTCGCTTCCCGTCGAGTGGGGCCACTACGACACGTATCCCAGCTTCTCCGGCGGATTCCACGGGGTCTGGGAGGTCGCGGTCTTCCCCTCGGGCACCATCATCGCGAGCGACATCGAGACCGGCCTCTACGTCTTCGGCGCCAATCCCAGCTATGGGGTCGTGAAGGTGCGTGTTCGCGACGTGGCGCAGTCGCCGCTTTCCGGCGTCCACCTCGAGACCGTGGGAGGGGCCGAGCACGTCCACGCCAGCACCCAGGCGGTGGGAGCGGCCGGGCTCGCGCTCGGGGCCGGTTCGCACACGCTCCGGATCTCGAAGTTCGGATATGAGACGAAGGTCCTTCCCGTGACCGTGTCGCTCGGGGCGTATGACTCGATGCAGGTGACGCTCCCGCCCGCGCCGGCCGGCATGCTGTCCGGAACCGTGCGCCGCGCGACGGACGCGGCGGGATTGCCGGACGCGACCGTCGAGGTGCCTCAGGCCGTCTCGACCACGAGCGGCGCCGGCGGCGCCTACACCTTCGGATCGGTTCCAGCGAACACCTACACGCTGCGGGTCGAGCGGCCCGGCTACGCGCCCGCGGAACGGGTCGTGACCGTGCAGCAGGGGGCCGCGCAGGTCGAGGATTGGAATCTACTCCGCGCCGCCTGGTACGACTCGTGTGACACGGACAAGGGATGGAGCCTGAGCACGGCGGGGGACAACGCGATCGACGGGCTCTGGCTGCGGGCGAAACCGGTGGGATCGTCGGTTCCCGGCGCGGCCGCCGCGCCTGGAGGTTCCGCGTCCGCGCAAGGCCCCCGGTATGCGGCCCAGCACCCCGAGCCCGAAGAGGGCGGATTCGGCGAAGCGGGGCCGGTGCAGCCGGGTGACGACTACTCGCCCGGCTCCGGGTTCTGCTTCGTGACCGCCAACGGAGCCGCTGGGGGGGACCCCAACAACGGCGACGTCGACGGCGGGCGCACCACGCTCACGACACCGCCCCTCAACATGGCGGGCATGACCGAGCCCACGGTCGGATTCAGGCTCTGGTACTACATGAACACTCCGGGCGAGCCCGATTCCCTCCTGATCGAATGCTCGAGCAACGGGACCACCTGGGTGCCCGTCAAGACGATGCGCGAGAGCCGCCCCGAATGGCACCTCGAGAAGATCCGCATCAAGGACTTCATCGTGCCGAGCAGCACCGTCCGGTTCCGCTTCATCGCCCAGGACCAGGGAGTCGGCACGATCGTCGAGGCCGCCGTGGACGACTTCGAGTTCCACGACGCCACGCTGGTTCCGTCGTCCGTCGAGCCCGTGACGATCGCGCCGGAGGTTCGGCTCGAGGCGCCGAGGCCCAATCCCGCCAATCCCGCGCGCGGCGGCGTGACCATCGGCCTTCGCCTCGCCAGCGCCGGCGCCGCCCGTGTCCTCGTGTACGACGTGACCGGCCGTCTCGTGGCGAAGCTCTGGGACGGCCACGCTCCCGCGGGCCTACTGCCGATCACGTGGGATGGCCGGGACCTGCGCGGCCGCCGTGCCGGAAGCGGCGTCTACTGGGTGCGTGCCGAGGCCGCGGGGGAGCTCCTGTCACGAAGACTGGTGCTCGCGCGGTGAGCGCGAGGCGCCGCGGGGACGCCGGGGGGCCTTAGAAGATACTGAACTTGAAGTACTTCTTCGGGTCCTTCTCGATCTGCTGCATCAGCCGCTTCATCGACGCCATCAGGGCCTTCGTGTCGTCGTAGAGCAGGGTGTCCGACATCATCCTGCCGAACGTTCCCTTGCCGGACTCCACCACCGCGAGGATCGAGTCCAGCCTCGCGGTGCTCGACGCGAGGTGGTCGTACAGCGCGGGGTTGCGCATGAGCTGCGCCATCGTCCCCTCGCCGTGCTGCATCTCCTTGGCCAGGCTGTCCAGGGACGTCGTGAGCGACACGAGCCTCGCCGAGATCTGGGTCTGATTCGCGTTCATGTCGCGGGTCAAGGTCGAGGCGTCCCGGCTGAGCGTCGTCAGATTCTCGTAGAGCCGCTCGTCCCGCGCCAGCCGCCCGAGCGTTCCCTCGCCGCGCTCGATCCCGCGTACCGTCGTCGTCAGGCTCGTCAGGAGGATCTGCACCGTGTCGGCGGTCGCCTGCACGTCGTTCATGAGCATCGCGGGATCCGAGATGAGGGCCGTCCGGACCTCGCCGTCGTTCTGGATGGGAGACCGTGACGGATCTCCGCCGTCCAGCTCCACGTACAGCTCCGCCAGGAATCCCACCGTCGTGATCCGCGCCGTGGAGCCCTGGTAGAGCCGCTTCTTCGTGCCCTCGTCCAGCTCCATCTTCACGGCCACGTCGTTCGACTTGGGCGCCAGCTCGATCTCCTTCACGAGTCCCACCGGCACGCCGTGCAACCGGACGGCGGCGCCCTCCTCCAGTCCGCCGACCCGCGAGAATCGAACCTCCAGATGGTCGCGTCGGCCGAAGCGGAACCCTCCGGATTGGAACGTCGCCCAGAGGAGCAGGACGACCGCGACCATCACGAAGATGCCGATCTTGAGGCGCATGAAGGGGACATGCCCCGTTCGCTTCATGGAGTTCCTCCCGGTGAGAAGGGCGTGCGTCCCGTCGCATCGCCCACGATCGCGCTGCGCGTGGCGACCCGCCGCACGGCGGCTCGGAATGGGGCCAGGAACTCGTTCACCACCGGGTTCTCCGCGCGATCCAGCTCCGACGGCTCGCCGTCGAACACCACGCGCCCTTCGTGCAGGAGCGTGATGCAGTTCCCGACCTTGTAGGCGTCGGCGATGTCGTGCGTCACCATCAGGGACGTCTTCGCATACTGGTCCCGCAGATGGAGGATCAGATCCGTGATCCGCTGGGCCGCCTGGGGATCCAGCCCCGTCGTGGGTTCGTCGTACAGGAGGATTCGAGGATCGCGCGCGGCCAGCGCCCGCGCGATGGCGACCCTCCGCTGCATGCCCCCCGAGAGCTCGTCCGGCATCCGGTCCACCAGATCCTCGGCCAGGCCCACCTGTCGCAGGATGTCCCGGACTTGGTGCTCGACCTCGTCCTCCGCGATGTGCTCGTGCTCGAGGAGCGAGAAGCCGACGTTCTCGCCCACGGTCATCGAATCGAAGAGCGCCCCCTGCTGGAAGACCATGCCGATCATCTGACGCACCTGCCGGAGACGGTCCTCCCGCACGCGAGTCAGGTCCTCTCCCTCGATCAGGATCGCCCCCGAATCGGGCCGCACGAGTCCCAGCAGCAGCCTCAGGATGGTGCTCTTGCCCGAACCGGACGGACCCAGGATGACACGGGTCTCGCCGGCCCCGACCACGAACGACACATCCGTCAGGATCCGTCGGTCGCCGATGGAATAGATGACGTCCCGGAACTCGATCATCCGATCACCAGTGCAGGAGCTTGAACACGAGCCGCGTCAGCACGCCGTCCAGGACGAGGATCCCCACGGACGAGATGACCACCGACTCGGTCGTCGACACTCCCACGCCTTTCGCCCCTCCTTCGGAGCGGAACCCCTTCCAGCACGCGACGATCACGATCATGATCGCGAAGAGGAACGGTTTGATCATGCCCACGAGGATGTTCTTCGGGGTCAGGTACTTGAGCACGCCGTTCGTGTACGTCTCCCAGGTGATATGGTACTGCATGCCGACCAACCCGCCCCCCAGGACCGCCAGCGTGTCGCCGATCACGGTCAGGGCCGGGAGCGCCACCGTCAACGCGACGAGCCTCGGCACCACGAGCCGCTTCATGGGATCCGACCCGAACGCCACGAGCGCGTCGAGCTGATCGGTCGCGCGCATCGCGGCCAGCTCCGCCGTGATGCCCGCGGACATCCGGGATGCCACGACCATGCCGACGAGCACCGGGCCGAGCGCCCGCACGACCGAGATCACCATGAAGTGGCCGAGCTGGGCCTTCGCGCCCGACGCGGCCAGCTCCCGCGCCAGCTGGATCGCCAGGGCCTGCCCGGCCACGGCCGACGAGAGGACCACGATCAACAGGGAGCCGATCCCCGCGAAGAAGAGCTGATGCGTGATCTCCCGCCCGTAGAAGGGAGGGGAGACGCAGGCGCGCAGGGTGGATGCGGCGAAGATCGTGAAGTCCTGGACCGTGATCAGGATCGCGCGGACCCGCTCGACGATGCTCTCGATCACCCCCATGGACGCGCCCCCCGGCGTGGCTTCGGCCGTCGTTGCCGGCTTCGCCGGCGCGCCGTCGCGCGCGGATCACGCGCGCCCGACGCCCGGTGCCGGGCCGACCTCAGGATCCCTTTGGACGAGTGCCGAACACGAAGTCCCAGAGCGGGGAGCTGATCCCGAACCGATCGTCGGGAGTCTTGTAGTGATGCAGCAGGTGGTAGCGCTTGAGGAACTTGAGGATGCCCCACTTCATCGTGAGATGGTGTGTCGCGTAGTGGGTCATGTCGTAGACCAGGTAGCCCGTGAGAAGTCCCGCGAAGAGCGGCCCCACCCACTGCCGGGCACCGAGCACGACGCCGAACACCAGGTAGAAGAGCACGTAGTGCGCGACCGCGAGCGGGATGCTCAGGATCGGGGGCATGACGAGCCGCGTCTTGCACTGGGGCTGCTCGTGGTGCACGCCGTGGATCAGGTACCACACGCGCTGCAACATCGGCTCCGTCGGCTCGTAGTGGAAGAGGAAGCGGTGGAGCAGGTACTCCGCGAGCGTCCACAGGAAGAGTCCGCCCAGGAAACCGGAGAGCACCGGGACGATCAGCCCCGCTCCGCTCGCGATGGACGCGTAGAGAAAATACCCCACCACGGGCACGAAGAGCAGGAGCACGACCCCGGGGTGGATGTGGGTGAAGAACTCGAGGAAGTCGGACTTGAACAGCCGGATGGGCTCCGGACTGTGATTGATGGGGAGGTTCCCGTAGTTGGCCTTCTTCATGAGTTCCTTCGTCGCGTCGGGTACGGCGATCCGTCCCGTTCCGGGGCGGACGGCGAGGACGCACCCCCTCCATGCGCGGACGGGTGCGAGTCCGCCGGGGGATGATACGGTGACGCCTCGGGAGAGGTCAATCTCGGGTAGAATGAGGACGTGCCGGAACTTCCACCGTTTCGAGTCAACGAGATCTTCCTCTCGGTCCAGGGCGAGGGGCTCCACGTCGGGGAGCGGACGGTGTTCGTCCGCTTCTACGGGTGCCCCCTGCGCTGCGTCTGGTGCGATCAGCCCGAGGCGTTGACGCACACCGGCGTCGGCCGGTTCACCGCCATGACCCCGGAAACGGTGCGCGACCGGGTGCTCGCGTTCCCCCACGTCCGGCGGGTGTGCCTGACCGGAGGCGAACCCGTGATCGCGCCCCGGGAGTCGCTGCTCTGGCTCGTCCGGGAGCTGCGTGGGGCGGGGTACTGGATCTCGGTCGAGACGAGCGGGGCCCGCGTCGTCGACGAGCTGCTCGAGCGGATCGACTACTGGACCATCGCGCCCAAACCCCGGAGCGCCCAGACGTTCGAGGGAGACGTGGTCGAGGCGCAGGCGCCCGCGCTCCGGCGGCTCCTCGGCGTTCCGGAAGAGCGCCGGCAGCTCAAGTTCGTGATCCAGTCGCGAGAGGACGTCGAGGACGCCGTGGGCATCCTGAACGCGCTCGAGTACCGCGGCCCCGTCGTGCTCCAGCCGGAGCACGGCGCCGGGGACGGCAGGCGGATCTTCGAGTGGTGGCCCTGGGACCGGTACCCCGAGGCGCGGCTCATCCCCCAGACGCACAAGGCCGTGGGACTCCATTGACCGCGGCGCCCGGGACCCGCACCCCATGAACGTCCGTCTGACCCGCGCCTTCACGTTCGAGGCCGCGCACCTCCTGCCGAAGGCTCCGGAAGGTCACAAGTGCCGCCGCCTGCACGGGCACTCCTTCCGCGTGGAGGTGACCGTCGAAGGGCCGGTGGATCCCGAGACCGGCTGGTTCCTCGACTATGGGGACATCAAGAGCGCCGTGCGGCCGATTCGCGACGAGCTGGATCATCGCTATCTGAACGAGATTTCCGGGCTGGAGAACGCCACGTCGGAGGTCCTCTGCGCGTGGATCTGGGAACGGTTGAAACCACGTCTTCCTTCGCTCGCGCGCGTCGTCGTGCACGAGACGTGCGAGGCTCGCTGCGAGTACGACGGAACCTGAAAGGAGAAGATCACCGTGGTGGAGAAGCACGCCGTCTTCGACGGAACGATCCCGCAGTACTACGACACGCACCTCGGGCCCATGTTCTTCGAGCCCTACGCGCGGGACCTGGCCGGACGGCCGGAGGTGAAGGCCGGCGGCTCCGTGCTCGAGGTCGCCTGCGGCACGGGCCGGGTGACGAGACTCCTCCGGGAGCGGCTGCCCGCCGGCGTCCACATCACGGCCACCGATCTGAACGACGCCATGCTGGACTACGCGCGCGGGCGTTTCACGGAAGCCCCGGCGCTCACGTGGCGTCAGGCCGACGCGGCCGCCCTCCCGTTCCCGGACGGATCCTACGACGCGGTCGTCTGCCAGTTCGGGTACATGTTCGTGCCCGAGAAGGAGACGGCGATGCGGGAGGCCCGCCGCGTGCTCCGGCCCGGCGGGGCGCTCTACTTCAACGTGTGGGACCGGCTGGAGGAGAACGACATCGCCCGCACGTCGCACGAGACGATCGCCTCGTTCTTTCCGGAGAACCCGCCGCAATTCTACTCCGTGCCCTTCGGATTCCACGACGCCGGGCGGATCCGGACGATGCTGGAAGGGGCCGGATTCGAGGGCGTGCGGATCGAGACGCTGTCCGAGGAGAGCCGCTCCCCCTCGGCGCGCGACGCGGCGCTCGGTCTCATCCGGGGCAATCCGGTGGGAACCGACATCAAGGAGCGGGGCACCGTTCCGATCGAGACCGTCATCGACGCGGTCGAGCGCGCCATCCGGGAGCGGTTCGGAGATCCTCCCCGGGCCCGCATGCGAGCCCACGTGGTCACCGCCCGGGCGTAGCGCTCGGGGCCACAAGGCCCACTACTCCTTTCGTCTACCTTCTGCCCACCCTGGGTCGAGGTGTAGTTTCGCGCCCGGATCGGGCACGCTGCTGAAACCAACGCAGCGCGGGCCCGCAGCGTGCGGGCCGGCCCAAAGTCTATCCGGAGTGCCGACTCATGCCCGACTGGCTTCCCGTAGCCGCGTCCACGTACGCGAAGGACATCGACGGACTCATCTGGCTCATCACCGCGATCGTGGGCGTCTGGTTCGTGATCGCCGAGGTCGTCCTCTTCTACCTGATCTTCCGGTATCGCCGCCGCGCCGGGGTGAAGCCCGAGTACGTCGACGGCTCCCGCAAGAAGCAGATCGCGTGGATCCTCGTCCCCTGCGCCGCGATCCTGGCGTGCGACCTCGTCATCGACGCCGCGAGCGCGCGCGTGTGGGACGAGATGAAGCTGACCAACCCCAAGCCCCACATGACCGTCCGCGTGGACGGGCGGCAGTGGGCGTGGGATCTCACGAATCCGGGCCCCGACCGGGTGCTCGACACTTCGGACGACATCACCCTCCTGAACGAGCTCCACGTGCCCGCGGGCGAGGTGGTCCGGTTCGAGCTTCGCTCGCGCGACACGCTCCACTCGCTCTGGGTCCCCGAGCTTCGCTTGAAGCAGGACGCGGTTCCAGGGCGCACCTTTCGGGGCTGGTTCGAAGCGACGCGTCCCGGAGAGTACGGAATCCTGTGCGCCGAGCTCTGCGGCGTGGCGCACGGCGTGATGAAGGGGACGCTCATCGTGCATGAATCGAGTGGGTACGAGAACTGGCTGCGGTCGGCCCAGGCTCAGGCTCCGGCCGCTGCGGCCCCGGCCCCGGCAACGGCCCCGGCGACAGCCCCGGCAACGGTTCCGGCAACGGCTCCGGCCGGAGGGAGCGTGGCCCGATGAATCCCGTCGCCGAAGCGCCGGCCATCCGGCGCCCCGCACCCCCCGCTCCCGCGGCGCACGGCGGGGACGACGCCCACGGCGGACACCACGAGCCCGAGAGCTTCTGGCGCCGGTACGTGTTCTCGACCGATCACAAGATGATCGCGAAGCAGTACCTCTTCACCGGCGTCTTCATGGCGCTGGTCGGAGGCTTCCTCGCGCAGCTCATGCGCGTCCAGCTCGCCAGTCCCGGGGCGGAGATCCCCGGCATGGGGGCGATGCACGCGGGGCAGTACAACACCTACGTCACGATGCACGGCACCACCATGATCTTCTGGGTGGCGATGCCGCTCCTCCTCGGCGCGTTCGGAAACTTCCTGATCCCGCTCATGATCGGGGCGAAGGACATGGCGTTCCCGCGCCTCAACATGCTCTCGTACTGGACGTTCGCCCTCTCGACCGTGGTCCTCCTGGGGTCCTTCTTCGTGCCGGGCGGGGCGTCGCCGGTCGGATGGACCGCGTATCCGCCCCTCTCCGCGAACCCGCAGTACTCGGGGAACGTCTGGGGCGTCCACCTCTGGATCCTGGCGGTGGCGCTCGAGATGGTCGCGTTCCTGATGGGGGGCATCAACTACATCACGACGGCGATCAACCTGCGCGCGCCGGGGATGCGGATGAAGGACCTGCCGCTCATCCTCTGGATGCAGATCGTCGCATCGGTCATCTTCCTCTTCTCGGCCGGGCCGCTCGTCGCGGGAGCGGTGATGCTCCTCCTCGACCGCACGGCCGGGACCGGGTTCTACAACCCCGCGGCCGGAGGGGACCCGCTCCTCTTCCAGCACCTCTTCTGGTTCTTCGGCCATCCCGAGGTGTACGTGCTCCTCCTTCCGGGGCTCGGCATCGTGGCGGAGATCTTGCCGGTGTTCAGCCGGAAGCCCGTGTTCGGGTACAAGATGATCCTCTGGTCCACGATCGCGACGGGGCTCCTCTCCTTCGTCGTGTGGGCGCACCACCAGTTCGTGAGCGGCATCGACCCGAGGCTCGCGGCGCCGTTCAGCCTCACCACGATCCTGATCTCCGTGCCGGTCGCCGTGACGCTCTTCTCGTTCATCGCGACGCTCTGGAAGGGATCGATCGAGTTCACGACCGCGATGCTCTTCGCGCTCGGGATGATCGCGGTCTTCCTGATCGGAGGCGTGACGGGGATCCTGAACGGCTCGGCCGCTGCGGACATCTACATCCACGACACGTACTTCGTGGTGGCCCACTTCCACTACGCGCTGATCCCGCCCGTCTTCTTCGGCTTCTTCGCCGGGATCTACTACTGGTATCCGAAGATGTTCGGCCGGATGATGAACGAGACCCTCGGGAAGCTGCACTTCTGGGGGACGACGATCTTCGTCAACGTGACCTTCCTCCCCATGTTCGTCATGGGGCTCCGCGGGTATCCGCGGCGCGTGTACGACCCCACCCAGTTCTCCTCGCTCGGCGACATGACCCTCATGCAGATCCTCGCCACGGTGGGGACGGCGGGCCTGCTCCTCTCGCAGGTGCCGCTCCTGATCAACTTCTTCGGGAGTCTCCGGTGGGGGAAGGTCGCGGGACCGAATCCCTGGCGCGCGAACACGCTCGAGTGGGCGGCGCCCTCGCCGCCTCCCCACGGGAACTTCGCGGCCCAGCCGTCGGTCTATCGCTGGCCCTACGAGTACAGCGCTCCGGGGCGCGCCGAGGACTGGCACCCGCAGCACCTGCCCTCGGGCGCCGCCGCCGAAGGGAGCCGGTCATGAGCGACGGCGCGACCGCCACCGCCGCGCCGGCCGCGCAGACCGCTGCGGCGCACGCGGACCCCCATGGGTCCGTGGAGCGCGCGGCCACCACCGTTCCGACCGGCAGGCTCGGGATCTGGTGGTTCCTCGCGTCCGAGATCGTGATCTTCGGCGGGCTCGTGACCTGCTACGTCCTCTTCCGGCTCCGGCATCCCGAGTGGGGCGAGCTGGCCGCGCATACGCTCACGCCCGCGGGCGCCGTGAACACGTTCGTCCTCCTGACGAGCAGCCTCACCATCGTGCTCGCGCACGACGCCGCGGCGCGGGGGAAGCACCGCCTCGCGTCCCAGGCGATGATGCAGACGCTCTTCTGCGGCGCGATCTTCATGGGGATCAAGGCGTTCGAGTACGGCCACGAGATCGCGCAGGGCTTCACGCCGGTCGCGGGGCTCTTCTGGTCCTTCTACTACTCCATGACGGGGCTCCACGCGCTCCACGTGCTGGGCGGCATGGTCGCGATCTACGCGCTCCAGAGGAGCGTGGCGCGCGGGGAGCATCTGCGCCGCGTCGAGTACGTGGGAATCTACTGGCACTTCGTCGACATCGTGTGGATCTTCCTCTTCCCGCTCCTCTACCTGGCCTCCCGAGGGTGACGATGACTTCCGACACCTCGCCCGGCTCCACCCCGGCCGCCGTCGCCGCGGCCGCGCCTGCGGCGGACGACCACGACGCCGCGCACCGCGTCCCGTACGCCCGGATCTACTGGATCCTCGTCGGGGCGCTCGTCGTGTCGCTCCTGTTCGCGTTCCTCGAGCACCATCTCCTCGCCGCGTCGCTCATCTTCGCGGTGGCGATCGTGAAGGCGGCGCTGGTCGCGGGCTATTACATGCACCTCAAGTTCGAGCCGCGCTACGTCGTGCTCGTGGTCGTTGCGGGGATCGCCTGCCTCTTCATCCTGTTCGGCGGTCTCCTGCTCGACATCGTCCATGTCTACGGTGACTAGCGCCGCCGCGCTCGGCCCGCGATCCCGTCCGGCCCTCCCGCCCCAGGACGCCGCCGGACGCACGGGGATGATGCTCTTCCTCTTCTCCGAGGGGATGCTCTTCGCCGCGCTCGTGAGCGCGTTCGTGGTGCTCTCGGCAGGCGCGCCCTCGTGGCCGCCGCCGGGGCAGCCGCGGCTTCCGGTCGCCATGACCGCTGGGAACGCGCTCCTCCTGCTCCTCTCGGGGTGGACGATGCTCCGCTCGGTCGGGGAGGCTCGCCGCGGGGGCGCGGCGCTCGTGAGGTGGATCACGGCGACGCTGCTCCTCGGTGGCGCGTTCCTGGCGGGGCAGGGAATCGAGTGGGCGCGCCTTCTGGGCTACGGCGTGTCAAGCCAGGCGAGCGTCTACGGAGCCACGTTCTACGCGGTCGTGGGAATCCACGCGGCACACGTCGTGGCCGCGCTCATCGTGCTCGCCGTAAGCCTGCGGCGCTCGCGCCGGGGAACGTACACGCCGCAACGACACGAAGGGCTCGTCCTCTGCTCGTGGTTCTGGCTCTTCGTCGTCCTGGTGTGGCCGGTTCTCTACCTGCTGCTCTACCAGCCTTGGTCGTGAAGCCCACGGGGAAGTGGCCATGCGCAGCCGTAACGGCGATCGCGATGATCGCTGCGTCGGCGGGAGAGGGGCTCGCCTGTCCTTCCTGCGTCACCGCCAAGACGGGGAACGGATACCTTCTCGCGACGGCGGTGCTCCTCGCGCTTCCGTTCGCCTCGCTCGCGGGATTCGCTCTCTGGTTGCGCCGGGAATCGATGATGCGGCGTCGCCCGATCCCCGGACCCGACCCCGGTTCCGATTCGCCCGGCCACGAGGCGTGACCTAGGCCGACCGCTCCACCACCCGCTCCGCCACCCGCGGCGCGTCCTCGAGCAGCGCCGCGACCGACACTCCTCGGTATCCGTTCCCCGCCAGGTGCAGGCCGGGAAACAGATCGAGCCTTCCCGCGATCGCGCCGAGACGCGCGCGATGCCCCACCGGATACTGCGGAATCGCGTCCGGGTGACGCATCACCCACGTTCGCTCCGGCCCGCTCACGAGACCCCACGCGCGGTCCAGCGCGCCCATCGCGAGCCCCGTGAGATCCGCGTCGCTGCGCGTGAGGAGGTCGGGACGTTCCGACCCGCCGATCATGACGCGGATCAGCACTCGCCCCTCGGGCGCGCGGCCCGGCCACAGATTGCTCTCGCAGAGCGCTCCCAGGATCTCGAGCGGCTCGCCGGGAGCGACCAGGAACCCGTAGCCGTCCGGCGGCCGGCGAAACGCCTCCGGCCGGAATCCCAGCGCCACGACGCCCAGGCTCGCCGACGGGATCGACCCGAGCGCGCGCGCGAGGTCGCGATCCAGGGGGCGGAGCAGCGCGGCCGCTCTCGAGACGGGCACGGCCACGATCACGGCGTCCGCCTCGACCTTCTCGCCGCTCGCGAGTCCCGCGGCCCATCCGGCGCGCGAGCCCTCGCCCCTGCGTTCGAGCGAGAGCACCGGAGCTCCCACCCGAACCGCGGTCTCCAGCGAGTCGGAGAGTCCGCGCACGAGCTGCTCGAGCCCTCGCCGCATCGTCCAGAGCGCGCGCCCTCCGGGAGTCCTCTTCCCGCGGATCATCGCCACCACGAGGGAACGGTGCTTCCGCTCCATTTCGCGCATCACCGGAAAGGCGGCCTCGAGCGAGAGCTTCCTCGCGTCGCCGCCGAAGATCCCTCGCACCGCGGTTCCCACGAGGGCGGTGGCGGCTTCGGCGCCCACGTGTCGCACCGCGAAGTCGTGCACCGTCTCGTCCTTGTCGTGCCGCGTCGCGAAGAAGGGCTCGGCGAAGACCCGAAGCCTCGCGCCTGGCGAGATTCCGCCAAAGCGCAACAGCGCGGGGGGCGAAAGGGGAAGGAGGTGCAGCCGGCCACCGCGGTACACGTATCGTCGGGCCGACTCGGGCCGCGCCAGGACGCGCTCCGCGGTGAGGCCAAGGCTCTCGAGGAGAGGCGCCGCCGTCGGCTCGATCCCCTGGATTCCGTTCGCGGCCCACTCCACGAGCCAGCCATCCTCTTCGATCGTGGCGACCCGACCGCCCGAGCGCGCCGATGCTTCCAGGACCTGGACCTCGGCGTTGATTCCGCGCCGTGCCGCCTCGCGCCTCACCGCGTGGGCCGCGGCGAGTCCCGCGATGCCGGCGCCGATCACGAGAACCCGCATCACGGAGCGGCTCGCATCAGGGAGTGGCCGGCATCGAGCGTGGCCCGCATGAGGAAGCTAGGGGACCCCGAATGGCCGGCGGGAGCGCGTCACGCGACGCGCGAGGGCTCTTCGGCAAGCGCGGGCTCGACGATATCCGCGAGGGCATCCAGGAACGGCGGGAAGTCGTTCAGCGACTCGGCGCGCCGGAACGTTCGAATTCCGAGCTTCTTCGCCTGGTCGCCGTACAGCATGTCGACCTCGTAGAGCGTCTCGATGTGATCGGAGACGAAGCTGATCGGGATCACCAGGATGTCGCGCACGCCCTCATGGGCGAGCCGGTCGATCACCGCTTCGGTCGCGGGTCCGATCCACGGCACCGGTCCCACGCGGCTCTGATACGCGAGCACGTGCGGCAGGTCGGCGGGCAGGAATCTCAGGACCCCGCGCATCGTGGCCGCGATGTGCTCGCAGTACGGGTCCCCCGCGTCGATGAAGTGCTGCGGGAGCCCGTGGGCGCTCACCAGCACGGTGGGCTTCGCCTCCGCCGGGAACGCCGCCAGGGCCTTCTGCGCCAGCGCGCCCATGGCCGCGAGGTACCGCGGGTGGTCGTACCACCGCTCGATCACGGTCAGCGGGAGCTTCGTGCGCCGGCGCTTCATCACCCGCCGGAGCTCGGCCACGCTCGATCCCGTGGTCGCCATGGAGTAGTGCGGATACAAGGTGAGCGCCACCAGCCGGTCGGCCCGCTTCGACTCCAGCTCGTCCAGCGCGTCGTCGGTCGTGGGATTCCAGTAGCGCATCGCGAGCGCGAACTCCACGTCGTGTCCGCGATCCCGGAGCCGCTCGCACATGCCGCGTCCCTGCAGCGTGCTCCAGCGCACGATGGGGGAGCCGCCGCCGATCTTCTCGTAGTTCTCCTGGACCTCCTTCGTCCTCGACATGGCGATCATGCGCCCGATGAAGTACTGCCCGATCGGGCCGCCGGGAAGCCGGATGATCTCCCGGTCGCTGAAGAGCCGCGTCAGGAAGGGACGCACCGCGTCCAGCCGGTCGGGGCCGCCGAGATTGAGGAGGAGGATCCCTGTCTTCAGACGGTGCGCGAGAAGACCGGCTTCTCGCCCTCGCGATTCGGAAGGTAGGCGTCGAATTCCATGCAGACGTTCCGCACGAAGAGCCGTCCCGTCCCCGTGACCTCGATGGCGTCCGGCGTGCGCGTCACGAAGCCGTGAGCGCCGGGGCCCTCGTCGAGCCGCCGCAACGAATCCGCGAAATAGGAAGCGAAGTCGATCCCGTACGCCCGCTCCACGGCCCGGATGTCGAGGTGGAAGTTGCACATGAGGCTCTGGATCACGTCCCGGCGGATCTCGTCGTCGCGGCTCCGCTCGAAGCCGCGCTCGATTGGAGGAACCCCGCGGTCGAGCGCGTCCTGGTAGCGGTTCAGCTTCTTCGTGTTCTGCGCGAACGCGCCGCCCAGATCGCCGATCGCCGACACGCCGAAGCCCACGGAGTCCTTCGCGGGGTGCGTCGTGTAGCCCATGAAGTTCCGGAAGAGCGTGTGCTCCCGCGCGGCCACCGCGAGCGAGTCGGTCTCCAGGGCGAAGTGATCCATGCCGATCTGCTGGTATCCCGCTCCCGTGAAGAGCTCGTGCGCGATGCCGAAGAGCTCGAGTTTCACCTCACGCGGAGGCAGGTCCTCGATCCGGATCGCCTTCTGGTGGGCCTTGATCCAGGGTACGAACGCGTAGGAATAGCACGCGACGCGGTCCGGCCGCAGCTCCAGCGCGAGCTCGATCGTGTTCCGGAACGACTCCGGCGTCTGGTGCGGGAGCCCGTAGATGAAGTCGAAATTGATCGACTCGATCCCGAGCCCGCGAAGGTAGAGATGGAGGTCCCGCGTCTGTTCGAACGTCTGGTATCGGTTCACGGCGTCCTGGACCTGGACGTCGAAGTCCTGGACGCCCATGGAGATCCGATTGAACCCCATCTGGCGTAACAGGTCCGACTGCTCGCGCGTCGTGACGCGCGGGTCCACCTCGATCGCGATCTCGGCGCCGGGTTCGAACGTGAAGCGCGACGCGATGGCGTCCCACACCCGCCGCATCTGCGCGAGATCGAGGTACGTCGGCGTGCCGCCGCCCCAGTGGTACTGCACCACCTTCGTCCGCTTCCCGAGCCGCCCGGCGACGAGCGCGATCTCCCGCTCGAGCTGGTCGAGGTAGGCGTCCGCCACGCCCTCCTTCCGCGTGATGATCACGTTGCATCCGCAGAAGCTGCAGCGCGCGCGGCAGAAGGGAAGGTGGATGTAGAGCGAGAGCGGCTCGTCCGGCTTCCGCGACGCCTCCTCCAGCTTCTCGAGATAGCGCTCCGGCGTGAACGTCTCGTGGAACTCGACGGCGGTGGGATAGGACGTGTATCGCGGCCCGGGCCGGTCGTACTTCGTCAGCACGTCGGCGGTGATCTGAGCGAGGGTGCGGGTCATGGGCGGCCTCCCGGCGCGCTTCGGTGGCGCTTCACGGTGTCCACGAGGAGCTTCACGCTCTCGACCGGCGTGTCCGGGAAGATCCCGTGGCCGAGATTGAAGATGTGTCCCGGTCGTCCCGCGTTCTCGCGCAGCACGCCTTCCGCGCGAACGACGATCTCCTCGCCGGGACCGAGGAGCACCGCGGGGTCGAGGTTTCCCTGCACCGATCGCTGATTCCCGAGAATGGCGCGAGCCTGCGCCAGCGAGACGCGGTAGTCGAGCCCCAGCACGTCCGCGCGCGAGCCTCGGAGCGCCTCCAGGTGTCCCACCGAGGGCGCGAGCGCGAAGTAGATCGTGGGCGTCCCCTTGGGGAGTCCGCGGATCACGCGGTCCGCCGTTTCCACCGCGGTGCGCGCGAACTCGGGAGGAGGAAGCCACCCGGCCTGCGTGTCGAAGAGCATCACCGCGTCCACGCCCGCTCCGATCTGGGCCTTCAGGTAGTCGATGGTCGCGGTCGCGAGGAGCTCGAGCAGCCGCGCGAAGCCCTCCGGGTCCCGCGCGAGGAAGCTCCTCGTGCGGGCGAGATCGCGCGAGCCCGCGTCGATCGTGTAGGCCGCCATGGTGAACGGGGATCCCGCGAATCCGATCAGCGGCACGCGTCCCTGGAGCCGCTCGCGCACTCCGCGGATCACGGGGCGGATGTGCGGCACGGCCGCGTCCACGCCCTCCCAGCGCAAGCGGTCGAGATCGTCCCGCGTCCGCACCTGGAAGCCCAGCTTCGGCGCGGGATCGAACTCGATCGGGATCCCCATCCCGACGAGCGGGATGAGGATGTCCTGGAAGAGGATCGCCGCGTCGAACCCGAACCGGTCGATGGGCTGCGCCGTGACCTCGGCGCACACCTCGGGGATCCGGCAGACGTCGAGGAAGGAGTGCTTCTCGCGCACCGCCCGGTATTCCGGCAGATAGCGCCCCGCCTGGCGCATGATCCAGATCGGAGTTTCCTGGACCGGCTCCCCGCGGCACGCGCGAAGGAAGGAGTAGGCCGGGGCCACCGAGGGATTCATCACGCGCCTCCCCCCATCGTCTCGAGCGTCTCGTCGGCCGCCTCGAGCGTCGCGTCCACGTCCTCGTCCGTGTGCGCCGAGGAGAGGAACGCGCTCTCGAACGGAGACGGCGGCAGGTAGATCCCGCGCTCCAGCATCCCGTGGAAGAACCGGGCGAAGCGCTCGCGGTCGGCGCGCCGCGCGTCCTCGACGTTCGCGACGCGCGCCACGCCGAAGTACACGGTCCACATGGAGCCGATCGCATTCACGGTCCCCGGCACGGACCGCCGTGCCAGGAGCCCGCGCAGCCCGGCCGCGAGGAGATCCGTGCGCGCCTCGGCGCGGCGGAAGTGCTCCGGCTCGGCGCGCAGGAGGCGCAGCGTGGCGAGTCCCGCCGCCATCGAGAGCGGATTTCCCGAGTACGTTCCCGCCTGATACACCGGGCCCTCCGGCGCCACGAGCGCCATCAGCTCGGACCGCCCGCCGAACGCGGCCGCGGGAAGCCCGCCGCCGATCACCTTGCCGAGCGTGACGAGATCGGGGCGCACGCCGTAGCGCTCCGCCGCTCCGCCGGCCGCGGCGCGGAAGCCGGACATCACCTCGTCGAAGATCAGCACCGAGCGGTATTGGTCGCACAGCGCGCGCAGCCCGGGGAGGAAGTCGCCGGCCGGCGTGACGACGCCGTGATTCCCCACGACCGGCTCCACGATCACCGCCGCGATGCGGTCCGGCGCGCGATCGAAGCACGCCCGTACGGAATCGAGATCGTTGAACGCCGCCACGATCGTGTCCGCCGCGGCCGACTCCGGAACCCCCGGCGAGTCCGGGATTCCGAGCGTCGCGGCGCCCGAGCCGGCGCGGATCAGGAAGGGATCGGCGTGACCGTGATAGCACCCGTCCAGCTTCACGACGACGGACCGCCTCGTCGCGGCGCGCGCGACCCGGAGCGCGCTCATCGTGGCCTCGGTGCCGGTCGAGACGAAACGGAGCCGCTCGGCCGCGGGATAGAGCTCCCGCACCGCCTCGGCGAGCTCGCACTCCACGCGCGTGCTCGCGCCGTAGAGCGAACCCCGCTTCATCTGCTCCTCGACCGCGCGCGTCACGGCGGGATGCGCGTGTCCGAGGAGGAGCGGTCCCCACCCCAGCACGTAGTCGAGGAGCCGGTTTCCGTCCTCGTCCGTCATCCACGCGCCCTTCGCGGACGCGATCACGCGCGGCACGCCGCCGACCCCGCGGAAGGCGCGCACGGGCGAGTTCACCCCGCCCGGGAAGAGCCCCTGCGCGCGGCGGTGGAGCGCCTCGCTCTCGGACGTCGCCGGCCGGGTCCGGCGCTCGCGGGTCTCCTTCATGCGAACACCTTCCCGAGGACCGGCGCGATCTCGCGCGCGAAGTAGGTGATGATGACGTCCGCGCCCGCGCGCCGGATCGAGATGAGCGATTCCAGGGCCGCCCGCTCCCCGTCGATCCATCCGTTCCGCGCCGCGGCCTGGATCATCGCGAACTCGCCCGAGACGTTGTACGCCGCCACCGGAACTCCGAAGCGGTCCTTCACGCGTCGGATGATGTCGAGGTAGGGGAGCGCCGGCTTGACCATCACCATGTCCGCCCCTTCCTCGAGATCGAGCGCGACCTCGCGGAGCGCCTCCTCGGCGTTCGCGGGGTCCATCTGGTACCCGCGGCGGTCGCCGAACTTCGGCGCCGACTCGGCGGCCTCGCGGAAGGGCCCGTAGAACGCGCTCGCGTACTTGGCCGCGTACGACACGATCGGCGTGTCCGTGAATCCGGCCCGGTCCAGCGCGCGGCGGATCGCGCCGACGCGGCCGTCCATCATGTCGCTCGGCGCGATGAGGTCCGCGCCCGCGGCTGCGTACGCCGTCGAGGCGCGCTCGAGCAGCGGAAGGGTGCGATCGTTGTCCACGCGGTCGCCGTTCACCACGCCGCAGTGTCCGTGGTCCGTGTACTCGCAGAGACAGACGTCGGCCCAGAGGAGGAGGTCGGGACGCGCCTTCTTGATCGCGCGGAGCGCGCGGGGAACGATCCCGTTTTCGTCGTAGGCCTCGCGTCCGTCGGGGTCCTTGGAGGCGGGGATGCCGAACAGGATGACGCCACCGACACCGGTTTCGGCGAGCGCTCCCGCCTCGCGGACCGCCTCGTCCACCGAGAGCTGGCAGTGCCCGGGCATCGAGTCGATGGTGCGCCGCACCCCCTCGCCGTGGCAGACGAAGAGCGGGGCGACGAGATCCCCCGGCCCCAGCGTCGTCTCGCGCGTCAGCGCGCGGAGCGCGGGCGTGGAGCGGAGCCGCCTCATGCGTGTGATGGGGAAGGTCATGCGAGATTCCTCATCGGGATTGTAAGGCTACCCGTGGGACCCGGTCGAGCGCCGCGCCGCGGCCGGTTCGCCCCCGGCGGCGCCCGCCGCCACGCGCTCCACGGGCGCGGGCACCCGCGCGTAGCCGCGATCCCGGAGCGCCCGGGCCGTCGTCGCGCCGTACGGCATCGTCCACGCCTCCGCGCGGAAGCGGTCCACGGCGCCGCCCGGAAGGAGCTTCTCGAGCGCCTCCACCCCGGACGGGCTGAAGAAGACCGCCAGGATCTGGCGCCCCTGATCGAGCGCCCGCGTCACCGGGGACACGTCCGCCGGCAGGAACCGGATCCGGTAGAGCTCGTACGGCTCCACCGTGATCCCCGCCTCGCGAAGCGCGCGCGGAAGATCCGGGAGCGCGCGGTCGCCGTGCAGGAACGCCACCCGCCGGAACGCGCGGCGCTCCGATTCCTCCACGATCTTCTCCGCGAGCCGCGAGGCGTCGGGCTGCTCCGGCACGTAGTCGACACGGTATCCCTCGTTCGCGACGGGCGCCGCGCTCTCCGCGCCAACCGCGAAGAGGGGGGCGTGCGAGAGCCCCGCGCGCCGCGCCGGCGTGAGGAGCGCGAGCAACGCCTCGGCCGCGCGACGGCTGGTCCACGCGATCGCCGCGTCCACCTGCGGCGTCTCGAGCCACGCGGCGAAGCGGTCCGCGTCGCCCCCGGGCTCGGTTCCAAGCAGGGCGACCCGCGCGACCTCCTGCCCATCCCGCTCTGCGTCGAGCGCCATGGAGTCGTCCCGGGGATCATCCCGCGTGAGGAGGAGGAGACCGCTCACGGGAGCACCCGGTCCGGCGCCGGCTCGCCGCTCCCGCGGACCTTGTCGAGGATCGGCTTCGCCCCTTCCGCGAGCATCTCCCCCGCGAGCTGCCGTCCGAGGGAGGCCGCCTCCCCCGAGTCGCCTTCCACCGCGCGGCGGATCCACGGCGAACCGCCGGGATCGCCGACGTAACCCGAGAGCCGGAGCCTTCCCTCTCGCGCCGTGGCTCGCGCGCCCACGGGAACGAGGCATCCGCCTCCCAGTCCCTCGAGGAAGACCCGCTCGGCCGTTCCCTCGGCTTCGGAGACCGCGTCGTGGATCCGGCGCACCGCCTCGGCGGTGGCCGGATCGTCCGAGCGGATCTGCACCGCGACGATCCCCTGTCCCGGCGCGGGGAGCATCGTCTCCTCGTCGAAGCGGTCGGTGGCCTCCGCGGCCATTCCCAGCCGGCGGAGCCCGGCCATCGCGAGCACGATCGCGTCGAAGAGCCCCGCCTCGAGCCGCGCGATCCGCGTCGGCACGTTCCCGCGCAGGTCGAGCACCTCGAGGTCCGGGCGCTTCGCGAGGAGCTGCGACCGGCGCCGCAGCGAGGAGGTCCCCACGCGCGCGCCCCGCGGGAGCGCGTCGAAGCGGAGCCCGCCGCGCGCGACGAGCGCGTCCTGGGGGTCCTCGCGCGGGAGGAGCGCCCCGATCGTGAGTCCGGGAGTCTCCTCCGTCGGGAGATCCTTCAGCGAATGCACCGCCAGATCAATACGCCCGTCGAGGAGCGCCGCCTCGATCTCCTTCGTGAAGATCCCCTTGCCGGCGAACTTGCTGAGCGACGTGTCCTGATCCCGGTCCCCGGTCGTCGCGATGCGCACGAGCTCGTGGCGGTCGCCCCGCTCGGAGAGGAGGGCGCGCACGTGCTCGCTCTGCGCGAGCGCGAGGGCGCTACCTCGAGTCCCGATCCGCATCGGATTCCGCCGAGTCGATCCCGAAGAGATCGCGAATGGCGTCCACGCGCGCGATTCCCTTCGCGTCCGTGTCGTCGTCGCGGTTCAGGCGCGTGGTGGGGCGGTGGAGGAGCTTCTGGACGATGCCGTGCACGAGCGCCTCGAGCGCGGGCTGGTCCTCGGGGCGGAAGCGGCCCTTGTGGCGCTCCAGCTCTTCCCGGGCGATCCCCTCGAAGTGGCCGCGGAACGCGGTCACGGTCGGCCGCACGGCGAGCGAGCGGTGCCAGCGGAGGAAGCGCGCGAGCTCCTCCTCGACGATCGTCTCGACCTTCGGGATCTCGGCGCGCCGCTGCGAGAGGCTCTGCTGGACGAGCGCGCCCAGCGCGTCGAGATCGTGGAGGAAGACGTTCGGGAGCTTCGCGACGGCCGGGTCGACGTCGCGCGGGACCGCGAGATCGAGGAAGAGGAGCGGCCGGTTCCGGCGGATCTTCATCGCGTTCCGCACCTCGGCCTCGCGCACCACCAGGTCGGGCGAGGAGGTCGCGCTCACCACGATGTCCGCTCCCGGGAGCGCCACCGGAATCGCCTCGAGCGAGACCACGCGCGCCTGGATCGATCCCGCCAGCGCCTCGGCGCGCTCGCGGCTCCGGTTCGCGAGCATGAATCGCGTCACGCCGCCCTCGGTGAGATGGCATGCGGCGAGCCCCGCCATCTCGCCCGCGCCGATCAGGAGCACGTGCTTGTCCTCGAGCGAGCCCAGCACCTTCCCGGCGAGCTGGACCGCGGCGTACGCGCTCGACACCGGGCCCCGTCCGATGCCTGTCTCCGTGCGCGCGCGCTTCGAGCAGCGGAACGCCGCGTCGAGGAGCCGCTCGATGACGGGTCCCGACCCGCCCGCGCGCGCCGCGAGCGCGAGCGCGTCCTTCACCTGTCCCGTGATCTGCGGCTCCCCCAGGACCTGCGAGTCGAGGCCGCACGCGACGCGGAAGAGGTGCCGCACGGATTCGGGCTCGCGATACGTGTAGAGGTAGCTTCCGGCCGGTCCCGTGAGATCCATCCCCTTGATCTCGCGGAGGAGCGAAGCGACGAACGCGGGCGGATCCGCGAGGGCCGCGCCGCGCGCGTAGACCTCGGTGCGGTTGCACGTCGAGATCACGAGCGCCTCGCGCGCCCCCGCGCGATCGCGGAGCGCCTGGATCGCGCGCGCGACTTCCTCCTCGTTCAGGACGAGCGCGTCCCGCACCTCGATCGGGGAGGTCTCATGGTTCAGGCCCACGCAGAAGAGCTCGAGGCCGGGCGCCAGCGCTTCCGCCATCGCGCTCACCGGAACGTGTGGAACGAGGTCACGAAGAGATCCGTGACGACCCGCGAGAGGAGGAGTGTCGTGAACCCGGCGAGCGAGGCGTAGACCGCCTTGGGCCCGCGCCATCCGAGCCGGTAGTAGGCGAGCACCGCGAATCCGAGGAGGAGCCACGCGAGGACCGTGAGCCACATCTTGGGATCCCGGATCAGGTCCACGTCCGCGAGCCGCGCCCATCCGATTCCCATGAGGATCGCAATCGCGAGCAGCACGAGCCCCGCCACCGCGGCGCTCACGTTCATGCGCGCCAGGGTCTCGAGCGGCGGCATGCGCCGGAAGAAGAACGAGAGCCGGTTCGCCTTGATCTCGCGATAGAGAAGGAGGAAGAGGACCCCATAGATCGCCGACACGAAGAAGGCGCCGTATCCGAGAACCGCCGCGAGCGTGTGGAGCTCGAACCAGAACGGGAAGAGGTGGGGCTCCGTGACGCGCGGGGCGCCGCCGTAGGCCGAGGCGATCACCTGCATCAGGAAGACGATCGGGAGGACGAAGATCCCGGTCGTCCGGATCCCCTGCCGCACCTCCAGGTAGACGTACACCGCCGCGAGCGCGAGCGCCGTCGCCGAGAGGAAGTCGTAGGGTGAAGCCAGGGGAAGATGTCCCTCGGTGAGGCCCCGGGCGAGGAGGTAGACCAGGTGGAGCAGCAGGGCGGCCCGGAGGACGGTCGGACCCCACCGGCCGCCCGAGGAAGCCTCGTCGGCATAGGCCCGCCCGTACGCGGCCACGCTGAGGGCGTAGAGCACGGGGAGAACCGTTGTCAGGAGCGGTATCAAGTGCTGCATGGGTGGCGTGCCGACCTCCTCGATCGGTGCTCTATTGTGGCCCGGAACGGCCGTTGGTGCAAGGAGATCGGGGGTCTGCCCGGGGGTGCTACCTCAGATCCAGTCGGCGTTCGGGGCCCTCTTGCCGAGGAGCCGGAGCATGGCCTGCAGCTGCCCCTGGTGGCGGAGCTCGTGCGTGAAGACGTGGGTCAGGATCTGCTCCACGGTGAAGGGGACCTCGTTCTGGTTGATGTCCGGTCCCGCCCGCATTTCTCCAAGCCGGCCCGGGACGTAGGCTGTGAGGACCTTGCGGGTGTGGTCCTGGATTCTCCGGGCCCGCTCCCGGGCGAGAGCCTGGGTCGCATACAGCCGCGCTCGCTCCGCGTCGGGCGGGTAGGGGTACGTGCCTCTCTCGATGTTCTCGACGAGCCACGAGTGCTCCACCTCGACCACGTGCGCGAAGAGATTCCGCACGGACTTCCACGAGAAGTCGAACTCGCGCGCCCACTCGTCGGGAGTGAGGTCGTCGAAGGCGTCGAGCAGGCGCCCGCGCGCCGCCCACGTGTGCTCGAAGTAGTCGCGAACGTCCATGGCTCCTCCGGGTGCGAGTGAAGCGGCTATAGTCTCAGATATGTCCCCGAATCGCCACGCGCGGGACCTTCGGGCGGTCACCCGCGACGTGATCGCCTGCGAACGCTGCCCGCGCCTGCGCGCCTACTGCCTCTCGGTCGCCCGCACCCGTCGCGCCGCGTTCCGGGACGAGGCCTACTGGGGGAAGCCCGTCCCCGGATTCGGCGACCCCGAGGCGTGGCTCTTCGTCGTGGGACTCGCCCCCGCCGCGCATGGCGGGAATCGCACGGGGCGCATCTTCACCGGGGACCGATCGGGGGACTGGCTCTACGGGGAGCTCTACCGGCAGGGGTTTTCCAATCGCCCTGAATCGCGCCGCGCGCACGACGGCCTCGAGGTGCGCGGCGTCTACATCGCCGCCGCGGCCCGGTGCGCGCCACCCGGCAACCGGCCCCTTCCCGTGGAGCTCGAGCGCTGCCGCGAGTACCTGGTTCGAGAGATGGCGGCGCTCCCGAACCGGCGCGTGATCCTGGCGCTCGGAAGGATCGCCTTCGACGCCGCGCTCCGCGCGCGGGAGGCGCTGGGGAGTGCGCCGCTCCGGCCGAAGCCTCCCTTCGGCCACGGGGCGATCGCCGCCCTTCCCGAGGGCGGGTGGCTCCTCGCCTCCTACCATCCGAGCCAGCAGAACACGAGCACGGGGACGCTGACGGTGCCCATGTGGAGGCAGGTCTTCACGACGGCCAGGCGGCTCCGGGAACGTGGTAAGGTCGGCCCATGACCGTGCTCTTCCTCTGCCGCCAGAACGCGGGGCGGAGCCAGATGGCGCAGGCCTTCTTCGAGCGGATCGCTCGGGGACATCGCGCGGTGTCGGGCGGATCCAGCCCGGCGGCGTCGGTGCATCCCGAGGTGGTGGCCGTGATGCGGGAGATCGGCATCGATCTCTCCGGCCGGAAACCGGCCAAGGTCGACGCCGCGATGCTCGCGCAGGCAGACCTCGTCATCTCCATGGGATGCGACGATCCCGCGGTGTGCGAGTACCCGGGACGGAAGGTCGAGGACTGGGGGATCGAGGATCCCTCGGGGAAGCCGGTCGAGGACGTGCGCCGCATTCGCGACGTCCTGCGCGAACGTGTCGCGGAGCTGGCGCGCCGCCTGGAAGCCGCGTCCTCGTCCGCGGACGCCCGCCCGTGAGCGGCTCGATGCAGGCGGTCACGCTTCGCCGTCCCGGGCCGCCGCGCTCGCTTCGGATGGAGGCGGCGCCGGAACCCGCTCCCGGACCGCACGACGTCCTGATCCAGGTGAAGGCCGCCGGCGTGAACTTCGCCGACGTGCTCGCGCGCCAGGGGCTCTATCCCGACGCGCCGAAACCGCCCTACATCCTCGGGCACGAGACCGCGGGGGACGTGCTCCAGGTCGGCGAGGCCGTGACGGGGTTGAAGCCCGGGCAGCGCGTGCTCGCCTATCACCGCGGCGGAGGGTACGCCGAGCGCGTCGCGGTGCCCGCGGCGCAGGTGTTCTCGCTTCCCGATTCGATCCCGTACCAGTCGGCGGTGCTGCTCCCCCTCAACTACGGGACGGCGTACGTTTCGCTCCACCGCACGGGCCCGCTCGAGCCGGGGATGCGCCTCTTCATCCACGCGGCGGCCGGAGGCGTCGGC